>JASHUF010000358.1 GCA_030040175.1 Acidobacteriaceae bacterium | reverse complement strand
CTCGCGCAGGTACATGCGCACCGGGTCGTTGGTCTTTTCGAGCGTGCCCGGCGTCAGGTCCAGCTCGACATCCTAGCCCTCTTCGAGCTCGAAATCCTTGTCGCCGGGAAATTTCGGCCCGTCCAGCAGGTCGATGCCCTGTCCGCTGATGGTGGTCATCAGATCGTCCAGCTCGTCGGCGGCGCCAATCTCATCCGGCAGCATCTCGTTCACATCGCCGTAGGTGAGATAGCCCTTCTCCTTGCCCGTTTCGATCAGGTTCTGAATGTCGTCGTCGAATTTGTTGTCCTCAATTGCCAAAATGCCCTGCTCTCTTCGGCAGAATCCCGGGGGAATTCCGCTCGACCCAAAACTTCGGCCGCGGCGCAGCCCGCCGTCAGCCCTTTCGATGCCGTCCCTGCCGGATCCCGCCGGCTCCGTCCGCGGCCGCGCAACCTGGCTGAGCCCTCGGGCTCAACCGGCGCCGGGAAGCGTTCGCGCTGCGCTCTTGCAAAGAACTTCCGCGTGGAAATCTTCGCCGGCACACGAGACACGTCCTCGCGCACACTTCTATTAGTTTGCTCGGAACAGGATGGCCGCGCTTCAGGTTTCGCCTGGGACGCCCGCGAGCCGCAGCTCATGTGTGGGGCAAAAAGGGCGCGCATCCTTACGGAGATAGATAGAATACCACATTCCACCGAAACCCCATAGGGAAAAATCGCTGCCCGCCACCACCTGAAAGCGAGCCTCGGCAAGCCGCCCCGCTGGACTTATGAGCGCAGCCGAATCCCGCGTTGCGCCCAAACCCGCCCCTCGGTTTATTAGACGCCTAAGATTCCGATTTCGACGCAAGTTTCTCGAAACACGGCAGGTTCCGCCGAATCCAACTCTTCACTTTTTCGCGCCCGATCCGTTCTGCAATCGGTGACAAGACCGGTCCAGTTCCGTGCCGCTAACCTGTCTCCCGCTTCTCCAAGAGCCGCCCGATATCGCGCTTCCCATGAAGAACAGCTACCACTTCCAGCGGCTTCGTCTCAGGCCGATAGACGACTATGAAATTGGGGAACTCGGCTACCGGCCAGAAGCGAACCGGCAAACTCGTCATCTCTGAGCGCTTGGACCCGATCAGCGGATGGCGGACGAGGCTTCCAAAACAAGCAAAGATCGCTGATTCCACGCGGTTTGCCGCATCGGGATTGTCGGCCGCAATGTAATTCCAGATCGCGTCCAGATCGTCGACCGCCCGCCTGGACAGAACGAAACCGGCTGCCATAGATCAGGAGTTGGCTCGCTTTGACCGTCTTTGGGCGAGAAGGCGTCTTGCCTCATCGGCTTCGACCAGCTCCCCCTTCTCCGCTTGGGCAAAGCCTTCGGAAATCTGTGCGGCGAATGCCTCGCGCTCCGCCAGCATCCACTCCTCGTTGCGATACTGCTCGCGAATGACTGCAAACGCCTGATCCAGAACCTCTTCCGCGCTCATGCCCGACTGGGCGGCTCGATCAAGCACTTCTTGCTGCTCTGGTTTGATTTCAAGCATCATTGCGACCTCCACCCGTACCCCCAGGCACACGAAGCTAGCAGGATTATACGGACTCCTTATCTTTCCGATGTAGCTTCTGCAGTTCCCGGTCCAATTCGAGCTTACGCTCCCAAAGCGCAGTCCACTCGGCAGAGCCTTGATCCCGAGCGGCCTCAATGAGCGGCCCGCGAAGCTCCCTCAACTGCTTCTCGATAACGCGCTCTTGAAGTTCTTGGATTGCACTTGCCACCTCGTTCTCCTCAGGTGGCTTCGTCTCCTTCAGAAGCACTTCTGCCAACAATCCTCGCTGCGCCGCATCTTCCACCGCGTCCATGGGGTCCGTTGCCTGGCGCACGGCGAGCGCTTGAAGAGCTGCAAACGTTCCTAGGTGCTCAAACCATGCAGGGTGTTGCACCACCGCCCCGGAAGCGAGGCGGCGAGCCGTCTCTCCGTCCGGATCTGCGACCGCAAGAGCCCGAAGTAGCAGTTTCTCGACGCCAGTAAGCGGCGTAGCACGCTCCTCCACCCGGTCCCGCCGCTTCAGCGCCGCCTGCCGCAGCTCCTCGCGCAGCACCGCCGAGTCGATGCCCAGCTTCTGCGCAGCATCGGCAGCGAACTGCTCCCGCGCCAGTGCCTCGGGCATGCGCCGGATGTGCGGCAGCAGAAAGTTCATGGCCTTCACCTTCTGCTCCGCGCTGGCGCCGGGAAACGCAACCCGCGCCCGCTCGATCAGGTACTCGGCCTGCGGCCGCGCCCCGCGCACGGCGCCCATGTACGCTTCCACGCCCTGCTCGCGAATATAGCGGTCCGGGTCGAGGCCGTCTTCGAGCGTGACAATCCGGATGGAAAACCCCTCCTCGGTGAGCAGCGCAATCGACTTCTCCGCCGCGTTGGCTCCGGCCGAATCGGGATCGAAGTTCACGACCACATTCGAGGTGTGCCGCTTCAGAATCGCCGCCTGCTGCTCGGTGAATGCTGTCCCGCTGGTCGCAATCACGTTCTGAATCCCGCGCAGAAAGACGGAGATGCAGTCCATCTGCCCCTCCACCAGCAGCGCAAAGCCAGCCTGGCGGATGGCCGCCCTGGCCTTGTCTAGGTTGAACAGGATCCGGCCTTTCGAGTAAAGCGGCGTCTCCGGCGAGTTCAGGTACTTGGGGCCGGATTTCTCGTTCTCGGCAGTCGCACCGAGAATACGCCCGGTGAACGCAATCACCCGCCCGCCCTCATTGCAGATGGGAAACATCACCCGCTTGCGGAAGCGGTCGTAGAGCGGACCCTGCGATCCGTCCCCCTGTTCCTTTGCACTGAACAGCCCGCTCGCGCGCAGCGTCTCCTGGTCCGTCATCGGGCTCAGCCGGTCGCGCAGGGCGTTGAAGCTGTCCGGCGCAAAGCCGATGCGGAAGGTCTTGATTCCTTCCGGCGTCATTCCCCGGCCGGCGAGGTACTCGCGCGCCACCGTCCCCGCGGGCGAGCTGAGCTGCTCCTCGAACCACGCTGCGGCCGTCTCGTGCAGTTCGAGGAGCTTGGTCCGCAGGCGCGCTTCGGCCGCCTGCTCAGGGGAAGAAAACTCCTGCCTGGGCAACGGGATGCCGCACTTCTGGGCAACGATGCGCACCGCCTCGGGGAAGGCTACGTTCTCCATCTTGCCCACAAAGGTGAAGACATCGCCCGAAACGCCGCACCCGAAGCAGTGAAAGAACTGCCGCACCGCGTGCACATTGAAAGACGGGGACTTTTCCTTATGGAACGGGCACAATCCCGTATAGTTAGTGGCACCCGCCTTGCGCAGCCGGATGTAGCTCTCGACGATCTTGACAATGTCGGCCTGCTGCTTGACGGTCTGGGCGAAGTCGGACACGGCGGGTTTCTGCTACCAAGGATAAGGCCGCCATCCGCCCGGCCCGGCAATTTTCACACCACGGCAAAATACTTGTTGCAACGAATATTTGCCTCGGGCATCGAAAGAAACGAACGCGAAGATGCCCCTAAGGCATCCGGAGTCAATGAAAAAAGGAGAGTCCTCGCCATGACCACTGCCACATCCGCCCCCGCCACCACGATCTGGAACATCGACCCCGCCCACTCTGCGGCCGACTTCAAGGTCAAGCACATGATGATTTCCAACGTAAAAGGCAGTTTCTCCGGCCTTTCAGGTGTGCTCACCGAGCACACCGGCGACTCGACGCTTTCCTTTGTCGAGGCCTCGATTCCCGTGGGCACCATCGCGACCGGCGACCTGCAGCGTGATGGGCACCTGAAGAGCGCAGACTTCTTCGATGCAGAGAAGTACCCCACCCTGGAGTTCAAATCCACCAAGGTGGTACGCAAGGATGAGGGCGAGTACGCGGTGACCGGCGACCTGTCCATTCATGGTGTCACGAAATCCGTGACCTTTGCCGTCGAAGGCCCCAGCGCCCCGGGCAAGGATCCCTGGGGAAACACCCGCATTGGACTTTCCGCCACCACCAAGATCAACCGCAAGGACTTCGGGCTTGCGTGGAATGCGGCACTCGAGACCGGCGGCTTCCTGGTGGGCGACGAGGTCTCCATCAGCCTCGACGCGCAGTTCATCAAGGCGTAAGGACAGGGGTCAGGGGTCAGGGGTCAGGGGTCAGGGATCAGTTCCCGCGCCGGAATGGCCGAAACGTGACTGCCGGCGCGGAAGACCGGCAGCCCGGCTCATCATCAGGCCCTGTTCCCTACTCCCTGCTCCGTTGTTCGCTGTTCTCTGAATTACTCGTTGCAACGAATATCTCCCTCGCGCATCTTATATTGCGAGACCCGGAAAGGTGAGTGATCGCATCCGGAAGAGGAGGCCGCGTCATGTCATTGCGCGCAGTGAAAGAGATCTATCAAACCAAACCCGCCATCGAAGGAGCCGGCGTCAAGCTGCAGCGCGCCTTCGGTTTCGGCAAGACCGGGGAGTTCGACCCCTTCCTGCTGCTCGACGATTTCCGCAACGAGAATCCGGCCGATTATCTTGCCGGTTTCCCCTGGCACCCGCACCGCGGCATCGAGACCATCACTTACGTTCTGGCCGGCGAGGTGAACCACGGCGACAGCCTGGGCAACAAGGGCCGCATGACGGCGGGCGACGTGCAGTGGATGACCGCCGGCAGCGGCATCCTGCACCAGGAGATGCCCAAGGGCGACGAGCACGGCCGCATGCA
>JASHUF010000039.1 GCA_030040175.1 Acidobacteriaceae bacterium | reverse complement strand
CTGTTCAACGCCAACGACTGGTACAACAATTATCTTCAGCAGACCCGCCCCCCGGGCCGCTATCTCTATCCGGGCGGTCAGCTCGGCGGTCCGCTGTGGATTCCCCGGACGCGGTTTGGTCCGCATAACAGCAAGCTCTTTTTCTTTGCCGGTTACGAGTACTACAACCAGAATTTCTGGGGCGAGACCCTGGGCTCCTGGGTTCCCACCCTGTCGGAGCGGCAGGGCGATTTCAGCCAGGCGTCCCTGAATTCCGAGTTGTGCGGCGCGCGCCCGGACGGCGGAGTCAACCTGGATGCCGTGCTGCCCATGTGTTACACCAACAATTACCTCCCCAACGGAAACCCCGACGCCAACGGCAACGCCACTCCATACGCCAATTCCAGCGGTGTAGCCCTGGTGAACTGGTTGCCGCTGCCGAATGCCAATCCCTTTGTCAACGAGCAGGGTTACAACTACGTGCAGGAGGTAATCCAGAACCAGGACGGCTCTCAGTTTCACGGCCGTGTCGATTACATTCTGAGCGACTCCAATAAGTTCTATGCCACCTGGGGCCGTCAGGCGCAGATCACCGACGAGCCGGTGGCGTGGGGATACGCTCCCAACAATTCCATGGTGTATCCCGGGCAGGTCACCTCGGGCGATATTTCGAACGTGTTTTCCCTTCATTATGTGCGCACCTTCCGCAGCAGCATAAGCAACGAAGCCAGCGTTTCCATGTCCTTCATCAGCGACCCGGCCGACATGGGTGATCCGAATGCAGTGAGCCGTTTTCATATGAACGAGTACAACTGCACCAACCCGTCGGAACGGGCGACAGGAAGCTGCAACAACCCGGCCAGCGACAACTTCAATTACCTGGGCGAATATAAGAACAACTACGACTATTCGGTGCCCGCGCTTGAGGACTACAGCTCCTTGGGCTATCCCAATATGCTCATGCCCGGCGGCTTCTACAACAATCAGATCAAAATGAAGAAGGTCGTGCCCACGCTGTCAGACACCGTGGACTGGGTGAAGGGACCGCATAGTTTCGCTTTCGGCGTATACGCGGAACGGGGCGTTCTGAACGGCGATGCCGATTACGCCGCGGCCTTTCCTCAGGGGGAGTACACCTTCAATCCCCAGACTTACCTGGAATACAACGGTACCGTGGCGTTCGCAGCCACCGATTATGTCGGTTGCGAAAATCCCGATCCGGCGGGCACCAGCCGTCTGTCGGGTGCCGCGTACTTTGGCAGCTGCTTTAATCCCGTGGCCATGATGTACATGGGCTACGCGGATTCATTTACCCAGACCAATTTCTCACCCATCGTCGACATGCAGTACACGTCGCTGGCCGGATTCGTCAACGATTCGTGGAAGCTGCATCGGGTCACGCTGATGCTGGGCGCCCGCGGGGAGCACCTGGGCCCCTGGTTTGACCGTCACGGGAACGGCCTGGCCTCCTTCTCTCCCTCTCTCTATGCCAGCGAGTGCGCGGGCCGCAACTGCAGCAGCCTGGCAATGCCCGGGATCACGTGGCACAAGCAGGATTCATCGCTTGCCAACTCGGTGAACAATCCGCCGACCATGTACTTCAGTCCGCGCATTGGCGCCGCGTGGGACATCTTCGGCAACTCCAAGACGGTGGTGCGCGGCGGATGGGGAGTCTATCGCAACCAGGAGCCGTTTTCCCCTTACGCTCTCGCCGGCGCCACAGCGCAGGGCTACAAGACCAGCCAATCCGTCGGAATCCTGAGCTTCGATCTCGTCGACAACCAGTCGCCCATCAATCCTCCCGATATCAACGTCTACACGCTCTCCACCACGGACACGGTGCGGCCAATTTACTACCAGTTCAATTTGACCTTCGACCGGCGGCTGCCGATGAATTCGCTGCTGGAGGTGGGATACGTGGGCAGCAAGAATCAGAATCTGCCCAGCTTCAATGCCTCCAGCACGGCGTACAGCGAGTCCTCCGATTTGAACGTGCTTCCGCTGGGCGCGTATTTTGCATCCACCTTCTCCACCGCCAATTTGCCGGCTTCGGTCATCAATGAGCCGAACACGGGAAGTTTTCTGGGCGACCTGGATACCGCAGAAGAGGACTTCTTCCGCACCTATCCGTTTTACCAGCACATCTATGCGCTCAAGCACAACTATTACGCGAATTACAACAGCGTGCAGGTGAGCTGGAATCGGGTCGGCAGCGGCTTTGTGACCTGGGGCGCCAACTACACTTTCTCAAAGGATCTGGCCACGGCCGCATCCTATAACAACAATCTTGCCGACCCCATCAATCTGCGCAACGACTATAATCCCGCGCCCTTCGATCGCAGCCAGGTCTTCAACATTCACTATCTGGTGCACTTTGGGACGCGGTACAGCGGCGGCAATTCTTTCTTGTCCAGACTCGCCAACGGCTGGCAGATTTCCGGCATTTCCACCGTGCAGAGCGGCCCCGACCTGCCTTCGGAACAGGGCGAAAACTTCGGTTTCGGGTACGGGAATCTTCAAGTGACCCGGGTGTATATGCCGCAGCAGCTCGATCTCGACGGCGACGCCGATAAGACCTGTGCCAATGTGTACAACGTTCCGCCCGATAAAAATGGACACACCTATTGCGTAACCAACATGAACCCCGTGGTGTGGATGGGCACGCCCGATTACCTGCTGATGCCGACGGTGAGCTGCAATCCTTCGGGCGGGACTGCGAAGCACGAGTACATGAAGGCGACCTGTTTTGGGTTGCCGCTGCCCGGCAGCGCCACTTCGGGAATCGATGCGCTTTCTACGAATCCCACCGGGCAGGGCCAGTACCGGCTCCCGTACATTCACGGCCCCGCATTCTTGCAAAACAATTTGTCGCTCTTCAAGGACTTCACGGTGCGCGAGAGCAGGACGCTGGAATTCAGCGCCTCCGCGTTCAATTTCCTCAACCATCCGTTGGTTTCGTTTAACAACAACGACAGTTCCAATCTCAACCTGGGCAACCTGCTGGGCGCGGTTCCCGGCCAGGACCTCACCGAGGCAGAACTGGGGTACAAGGACTTCGGGATCGCAAACGTGAAGTACGGTTCGCGCCTGATGGAGCTGAGCGCGAAATTCAAGTTTTAGGGAACCGCTCCGCCAAGGCGGCGCCCGCACCGGACTGTCGGGAAGATTACGGCGGGGCGTCTGCCGCTGGAGCAGAACACGATTGGGCCGCTTCCCCCGAGATGACATTCGCGCGGGGAGGAGTCGTCGAATCGGTAGGTGGAAGGAAATTTGATTGAGATCGTTGGGGGGAGGGTTTTCATGGTCAGCAACCTGAGAGCATACTTTCACCGCCTGGTGCCCATCGGCATCGGGCTGGTGGGGGCAGTTTCGATGTGCGCAGCCGCCGCCGCGCAGGCGCCGGCGGTAACCACCGGCTCGATCGTGCCCATACCCTCCAACAATACCTTTTCCCAGGTTTACAAAGTCGAATTTTTCAAGGGGAATGTCGTGGCCCTGGACTCCGGAGCCGGCGCCCTGTACCAGCTTTCCCCGGGCGCGACTGCATGGACCACACTCGTTGCGCCGGACACAACGATCGGAGCGGGCTTCTCCTCCGAGGGTATGTGCATGGATGCCCAGGGAACGCTCTATATCGGTATCCGTTATTCTCTCAGCTCCGTCCCCAACTCAATTTTTTTCCGGGTTCCCTTCGATCCCACCACGAACACATGGCAGGTTACGACGGCCGACGGCTGGGGGAGCAACATCATCGACCCTACTTCCGGCGCTGCCTTCGTGACCGAAACCGGCGCCGACGACGTGGAGTTTCTCAACAGCACCAAAATGGACGGCAGTGGCACTCTCTATTGGACCACCGAGGCCGTAAACGATCTCGTTTCCGTCTCCGTGGATAACCAGGGCAACGCAGACCAGCAGAGCGTCAATGTGAATTTCCTTGTCACCGGGATGAAGAACGACGCGGCAACTTTTAAGGTCGATCCCAGCGGCAACGTCTTTCTGGTCGAGCGCCACGACGCAAAACCCACAGCCGAGGTGGTCGGACTTTTCTTTATCCCGGCGGCGGAATTGGCTGCGGGAATCCAAGGCACCGGCGTTGGCGACGCGGAGGCGCAGTTTACGCAAATCGATCCGGGCAATCCGGTCAAGTACTCCGGAGTCACGCTCGATGCTTTCGGCAATCTCTACATGGTGTCGGAAGACAACTCCAGCTACGGCGAAACCATGGCCGGCATCTGGGAGATTCCGAACGATTGCAGCCCGACGGGGGTGAGCGGTTCCAACGCGACTACGTGTTATGTCTTCGCCAACCTCTCTTATTTGGGGCCGCTTGGGGGCAACCAGCCCATGGCCATCGACTCGCGAGGATACCTCTGGGTTCTCACCTATCAGGATCCGGAGATCGATGGGGATGGAGCCTATCCGGATGTCTATGCCATCGCGGTGTGGGCTCCGGGGTCGCTCAACCTGGGGGCGCAGCCGGTGGGAACCGCCGGAGGGCCGCTGGGCCCGGTCTGCGCCGATGGGTCTACTCCTTCGTCCGGCCTCTGCGCCAACGGAAATCCGCCCATCACCACGGGAATCCTGTGGGTCAGCTTCAATCAGCCCGTGACTCCGGGAACCCTCAATTTCTCACAGTCGGGAAGCGGAACGGCTTTTTCCGCAGAGACGACGACTGACCCGCTCCCGCCCACGTCGGGCACTACCCCGGTTCCCTGCACTGCCGCGCAACCCTATACCGCGCTCTCCACATGCCAGGTCTGGGTGCAGCTGGATGCAAGCGCGCCGGGCCCCACCTCGGGCCAGTTCTCCATACTGGACTCGAGTAACAACCTCGTTCCCGGCAGCACCGCCTTTCTGAGCGGAACGGGCCAGGGCCCGGAGGCATCGCTGCTGGAAACTCCCACGCAGACCGCGGTCGCAGCCGCGCTCACTACCCCCGCCGAGGTGGCTTCCGATGCGGCGGGCGACACTTATGTTGCGGATCCCGGCCTCCATAAAGTGCTGTATTTCACCGCGAATTCTTCCAACGCCGCCGGCACCTCGGAGGGGAAAAATCTTGTGAACCCAACCGGCGTTGCCGTGGACGGGTCCGGCGACCTGTACATTGCCGACTCCGGCAACGTATACGAAATTCCGTCGGTGAATGGCACCCTCAATGCCGCAGGGCAGACTACCATCGCTTCGGGATTGGGCGGCGATCTCAATCTCGCGGTGGATGGCGTGGGCAATGTCTACGTAGCCGATCCGGACAATTCCCGGGTGGTGAAGATTCCCAACCCTGCCGCGGCCGATCTGATCACCAACACCGGCACCGCCGGCGCCCTGCCCGCCACGATCACAGTGGGTTCCGGCTTCACCAAACCAACCGCGATAGCGGTCGACTCCAATAGCGAGGATCTGGTGTGCTACGGCGCTCCTCCAGCCGGCAGCAAACCCTGCACCTCGGCCGAGGTTCCTGCCGGCACCAACGATTTGTTCGTTGCCGATGGCTCGAATCTGTATGAGATCACGCCGTGGGACGTGCAGACCGAGCTCACCAGCTCTTTATCTGCGCCGGTGACCGGACTGGCGGTGGATGCGTCGGGGTCGGTGATTGTGGCCGAGAGCGGCGGAATTCTGCGTATTCCTTCCATCGGCGGCACCCTCAGTTTCAACAGCGCGGGTCCGCTTGCCCCTTCCATCGCTGTGCCCAATGGCGTGGCCCTCGATCAGCAGGGAAACCTCTATGCCACCGACATGACCGGCGGCACTCCCAATCTCTTCGAATTGAGCGTGAACGGATTTGTGAACTTCGGCAATGGCCTTACTCCGACTGTGCTGAACGAAGAGGATGTCCCGCTGTTCAATATCGGCAACGAGCCGCTGAATGTAACTGCAACCCCGGCGTTCAGCGGTCCGGATAATGACGGCAGTTATTTCTCTCTCATCAACCCCCCAAGTGAGGGAACCGGGTGCGATTTCACCGGAGCCACTGCCGTGGCCACCGGCGGTTCGTGCACAGTGGGGATCGGCTTTACGGCGCCGGCCCCTCCGGCGGGGGACACCGCGCCGATTACTTACACCGGTACGATGACGGTCCCGACCAATGCGGGTAACGAGCCGGATGGCACGGTCACTGAGAATCTCGAGGGCACCGCTCTCGCCGGCCTTGAAGAGACGCAAACATCGGTCAGCCTGAACCCTACCGGCTCGACATTCCCGGGGAGCACAATGGCGACGGTGACAGTGACTCCGGAGCCGGGAAATGGCATTGACTACGCCAGCAATATTCCCTCGGGGCCGGTGACTCTGACCTTGGCGCCCGCGGCTGCAAACAGCACGCAACAGCCGATCATGCAAACGGCGCAGGCTGCCGGGACCACTCCGGGCGGCAGCACCACGGCTACGTTTACGTTGACCGCCATCCCGGGCGGGACCTACAACGTCACCGCAGCCTATGGCGGCAATCTGGCGCAGTTGTTCCAGAAGAGCAACAGCAACGGCAGCCCGGTATCCTTCACCGTTGCTACGGCCACACCTGTCGTTACGCTCAACGAGCCCCAGGGCGTGCAGCCGAACAGCGTCAATGGCGCGTACTATGTGGGGGCCGTCACCACAACCGACGTTACCGCCAATGTTTCTTCGCCGCTCGGCGCCCCCACCGGCACCGTCACCTTTATGAACGGACCCGCGGCCGTGGCTACGGCTACGCCGGACGCGAACGGAAATGCCACCTTCAATGCAGGGGCACTGGCAGTGGGCGCCTATAACCTGACCGCCGTTTATAGCGGGGATCAGAACTTCGCCTCTGTGACCTCCGCGGCCATCTCTTTCCAGGTCATCCCCCAGAGTGTTCTCATCTCGGCCAGCCCCACATCGGTCTCGACTTCGGCCGGGACACCCGTAGCGAGCACCCTCACTCTGCAGTCGCTGGTCGGGTTCTCGGCTACCAACGGGACCAATATCACCTGCGACAACTCCACCATGCCGCAGGATGCCGAGTGCACCTTCAACAACCCGCAGCCCGATATATGCGCTCCTATCGCCGGCTCCACTGCCTGTCAACCCACAGTCACGGTGGTCACCATCAGCACCAATATCCCGGTGAACGTGGGGAGCGTGGACAGAGACAAGTCTCGAACTCCGCCGCTGGTGCTGGCCGGACTTTTCGGACTCGGCTTGCTGGGCCTGACCCTGCGCCGGAGGAGGATCTTCAACCGGTATCTGCTCGGCGCCGGATCCCTCCTGCTGTTCCTTGCCGCGAGCCTCATGGGCATTACGAGTTGCACCAACTCCGGCTACACCCACACACCCGCCGTTCCCAAGTACATCACGCCGAGCGGCGCCTATACCGTGAGCATTGTTGTCACCAATCCGTCGTCGGGTCAGGTGGAGTCGTTGCCCTTCACCTTGGGCGTAACGATCCAGTAGGCGTTTCCGGGCCCGCAGCTTGCCGGAGCTTCGAGCAGTTCTCCACAAGCTGCAGAATGCAGGTTTTCTTATGCCGAAGTTTCACATAACGAGCGAGATTGGTATGAGTTTTCCAGGGAGAAAAATCATGTTCAACAAGCCACTTCGAGCGCTGCGCCGGTTCTCTGCATGCGCGTTGATGGTTTTCCTCGCCGGATGCCTGTGCGCGGGTGCGCATGCGCAGGCCACGCCGACGATCGCCAGTTTCGCCACGGGACTGAACGCTGGTTCAGGTT
>JASHUF010000357.1 GCA_030040175.1 Acidobacteriaceae bacterium | reverse complement strand
CCCGCGCCCGTATCATCATTGCTTGGGGATTGAGGCGCCAGGCTTGCCTCCGGCGCGTCGATTTCTGCTTCACGTCCTGCCTTTTCGGCCTGCCATTCGAACGTTCTCCGGCGGAGTAGCTCAGTTGGTTAGAGCGTGGGATTCATAACCCCAAGGTCGACGGTTCGATCCCGTCCTCCGCCACCAAGCACTGCAATCCAGCGCAACCTGTAGGGGAAATTCGACTGCCCGTCCCCGAAAGCATTTCTCCTTCTGCTGTACACCGAAGCCACTGAGGTCAAGTGCCGATTGCAACAGGAAATCGGCACCCCGGAAAGCGCCGAAAACGGCTCTATCCGATGGAGAAATGCCTTAGATATGGGAGCGGCGGCTCTAAAACCGGCGCTCCAGGAAATCCGCCGCTCGAAGATCCCCCGCTCAGGAAATCCGCCGCTCGAGGCCGGATTTACCAGCGCGCGAGGGGAACGACTTCGGCCTCTGCCGGCGCAAGAGACAGAAGAATCGCCACGCAGGTTTGAGGCGCAGGGTCGTCGATGGTCGCGATCAACTGGCGGAAGCCGGGATTCGGTTTCTCCGATGGGCCGGCAACTGCGGACGCCACCTGAAAGGCCGCGTTTGCCGGCGCAAGAATCCGCGCCAGCAGGGTTCTGCCTTCCTTGGCAAGAACGGCGGTGTTGCCGTCGAGGACGATCTCCGCATCGGTGGTGAGCTGCCAGCGGAGCTCGTGCTGCTTGGCTTCCGGCAGCCAGGTAACTTCGTCCTGAATGAGGACCCCTGTCTTCGCGATCAAACGGATGCCGCGGCGCGCGGCGCCGGCATCTTCGGAGTACGCCGGCCCGAGATCGAGAACGACCCACGGCGACTGCCCCTCGAAGCGGGTCCGCGCGATCGTGGTCCCGCCCAGCGGATTCTGCAGATGGCCGTTCAACACCAGCGTGCTGTGCGAGCGGTTATTGAGCCGGTAGTACTTCCAGCGGCCTCCATCGCGCCCGGAATCCCAGTAGCCCGGCAGATCGTAATCGTCCGGGCCGAGATCGGCGGACCAGCGCACGCCGGCGGCATCGAGAACGAAGGCGCCGAGATCGAGATGCGCGTGATCGGTTTGCCCGGAGCCGGCCTTGGCAGCGACGAAGAAGGCCTGCGGATCGTTCCAGGCCGTGCGCATGCACGCGACCTCAGCGCGTTTGAAAGCTGCGCCGCAGGCAACTTCGATGCGCTGCGTTGGCTGCTCCTGATACCAGACGAGGTCGAAGGCGTGGAGACGATCCGCGTGCTTCTCGAGCCGGCGATGATTTTCGGCGACGCACTCGGGCAGCCGGTAGCGCCGGCCGAGCCAGAAGAGGGAGGACTGCGGCAGAGCGGCCACGTCTGCATCGGCGAAGTTGAAGTAAACCCGGCTGGGCCCCTGGCAATGCAGAGGAAAGAGACCTGCCCGATCGAGACCGGGGCGTTCCGCCAATCCAAAGTTGTGCCCCAGCGCGGTCTCGAAGGCGTCGAGGGTCAGAGCGCTGTACCAGGCGCTGTACTCCCAGTAGTGCGGACCGCCCTCCCATGCGCCGTCGGGTGCGAAGCTGTCGAGGGCGATGGGGATGTTCTGGAGCGCGTGCGCGAGAATGCGCGAGGCCAGCTCCGGCCGCGCATCCGCCACGGCGAGCGCTGCGATGGCCAGTCCGCCGTTGCAGACCAGGTTCCAGTTGTGCGTGACGCGCACCCACCACTCGGGCTTCTCCTGCGCTTCGAGACCGGGGACGAGGCCCTTTTGCACCAGAGCTTCCTCAAGAGCGCCGCGATCGGCTTCCGAGAGCGCGTCATGCAGCCAGTCGAGTCCGATGGCGAAGGCGGTGCACAGCTCGGCGGTGTCGAGAAAGTGGCCTGGATTCCAGTGGGGGTATTCGCGGACGGCGAAGAGTTCCTGCCGGGCGCGCTCCGCGTACCGGGGATGCTGGACCAGCCGATAGGCCAGAGATAGTGTGGCTACGCGCGCCAAGACCTGCTGGGCGCGCTCAAGCATGCGCGGGCCGACGATGCGAAACTCGGTGGCGGGCTCGAGGAGCAGGGCGTCGGCCTGGCGAAAAAGACGCCCCTTCAGGTTCTCGAGCAGAGCATCAGTCGGCTGCGCAGACTGCAACCGGAAGAGGCGGTTGGAGTCGAGAAACAACCGCGGGTGCGCCGCTGCCCGCGGCGGCAGTACAGCGGGGCTAGGCATGCGCCGTGGCCGGTGCGGCCAGAATCTGGTCGATCGCGCCGAGCTCGCCGGTTGAGAAAGCGAGGTTGTTCAGCGCGCCGATGTTCTGTTCCAGCTGCTCGATGCGGCTGGCGCCGATGATGATGCTGGTCATGACGGGAATCCGCAGCGCCCAGGCCACGGCCATCTGCGCCAGGGTTTGCCCGCGCTGCTTCGCGATCTCCCCCAGGCTGCGGACCTTTTCGAGCACCTGGGGCGTAATCTGCTCGGGCTTGAGGAAGACCGAGCGCGCGGCGCGAGAGTCCGCGGGAAGGCCCTTGAGATAACGATCGGTGAGCAGCCCCTGGGCGAGCGGACTAAACGCGATGCAGCCCACCTGCTCGTGATTCAACACCGCGAAGAGACCCTGCTCCGGTTTGCGATTGAACATGGAGTACTGGACCTGATGAATCAGGCACGGCGTGCCCAGCTCACGCAGGATTTCGATTGCGCGCTGGGTCTGCGCGGGATCGTAGTTGGAGATGCCGGCGTAGAGCGCCTTGCCGGAGCGCACCGCGTGGTCGAGGGCCGACATGGTTTCTTCGAGAGGCGTCTCCGGATCGGGGCGATGCGAATAGAAAAGGTCGACGTAGTCGAGCTTCATGCGGCGCAGACTCTGATCGAGGCTGGCCAGCAGATATTTGCGCGAGCCCCACTCCCCGTAAGGCCCGGGCCACATGTCGTAGCCGGCCTTGGTGGAGATGATGAGCTCGTCGCGATAGACGCGCAGGTCGGAGGCCAGGACCTGGCCGAAGGTGGACTCGGCCGATCCCGGAGGCGGCCCGTAGTTGTTGGCCAGATCGAAGTGCGTAATGCCGAGGTCGAAGGCGCGCAGAAGGACGGCGCGGCTGTTGGTCAAGGTGTCGACGCCGCCGAAGTTGTGCCAGAGACCGAGAGAAAGAGCGGGTAAGCGAATTCCGCTTCTTCCACTGCGGCGATAGGGCATGGAACCGTAACGATCTTCCCGTGCAAGATACATGGCGATTTCTCCCCGCCCAAAGGCTACTCTGCGAAGACCCTGTCGCGCAGCTCGACGAGGAACTGCAGCGTTTTTGCCGATTCCGAACGGTAATCGAACGGCCCCGCCACGGTGCTGATCCAGGGATGCGCTGAGGAGACAGTACGCCGATAGTCCGCGTCGCGCAGCACGCGGAAGATGTGGAGGATCTTCTCCGTGCTGTTGCCGTAGTTGGGCTGGTAGGTGTCTCCCTGGATGTGGACGTGCACGCAGTAGTCCGGATCGATGGCGATGTCCTCAAAGGGTTCATCGACAGCCACGAAGTAGTTCAGGTCGGCCATGACCCGGATGTTGGATAGGCCCAGCTGCTTGGCGAACGCGAGGCCATCCGAGTACTTGGGAAACACGGTGCGCGGATTGGCGGTGGGCTCGAGAGCAATCACGATGCCGTGGTTCTGCGCGTACTTGTTGATCATGCCGCAGTACTCGATGGCCTGGTCGGTGGCCCGGGTTCTCGAGAAGCCGTCGGGCACGGCAAAAAAGTTGCCCCAGATGCCGGCAACCATATTTGTCCCCAATTCAGCAAGGCGCCGGCAGTGCTGCTCCGCCTGCCGCTCCAGCTCCGCGAAAGGTGTGGGATCGGGGCCGGTGATGCGCTCGTTTTTGAGCCAGTGGCTGGCTGCGGTGAATGGCGGCTGATGCCAGCTCCCGATCTCGTCGCGCTTTTTGCGCCACGCCTCTTCGCCGTCGTAGGGGAGCACGAGCTCGGTGATGGGCACCTCGGCCGCTTCCCATCCGGGAGCCAGCTCGAGAGGAGGCTTCTCGGCGATGTTGTCGATATTCAATCCCAGCTTGAATTGCGTCATCGCATCTCTCCCGGCCTATTCGCTGTAAACTTCTTCGCGCAGGCGGCGCAGATAGGCGAGGGTCCTGGCGGTCTCGGCAGTCAGGTCGAACTCTCCGGGCGCGGTGCTGACCCACGGGCAGGCGCAGGATACGCCTCCGCTGTAGCCGATCTCGCGGAGAACGCGGAAGAAGGCCTTGTGGGTCATCTCGAGATGGCCCACGCCCGGTTGTCCATGATCGCCGGCGATGTGGCAGT
>JASHUF010000356.1 GCA_030040175.1 Acidobacteriaceae bacterium | reverse complement strand
TTGTCACGCAACTGTCTTACCTTTTTCTTAATGCGTTAACAACGTGTCGCTACTATCACGGCAATTCAGTTGAGTGCTCGCAAGATTCCACGGCCCTCTTCTCTTCCGAAATGGTCCCGGCTTGTGGAAATCTTAGGCCCTCTGCGGAACCGATGCGGGATCGATAGACGGTTTCAGGGGTGGGACCGATGGGGGCGAAGCCTGCCCTTTCGCGGGCTGGAGCTGGGTGCAGACCAATCCCGGCGATTTGCGAAATCTCCAAATTGCCGATCCGCGCTCAACCGGGCCGCGGACCTTCAATCAATCTCGCCACTGAGTTACGCAATGACCGTCCTGAAAACCCGGTCGCGGATGGTAAGTGTCCGCCTCTCCGAGGATGAATACGTCGCCCTTCGCGAGCTTTGTTCTTCCACCGGCTCGAGGAGCGTCTCGGACCTGACGCGGGATGCGATGCGCGCATTCCTGCGCGGAACCACGCAAGAAGAGATGCTGCATATTCGCATGAACGAGTTTTGCGACCAGATGAATCAACTCGGCCGCCGGATCGACGAGCTTGTGGAAAAGTTCGCGCCTTCGGAGAAGCAGATCGAGCCTTGATCGCGGTGCACGCCCTGGGGTCGATTTTCCCGCTTCACGGAAGGGCTTCCCCATCCACCCAAGACATTCCAAGGATACGCGCATGAGATATTCCCATACCTTGCTCCTGTTTGCGGTCTCTGCGGGCTCTCTTATTGCGCAACAGGGTCCGCGCCAGGCAATCCAGCCCGCCGCTGAGATTGCGTCCGTGAACACGTCTTCCGATCTTCCCATCGAACGTCTTGGCAACAACGATCTTCTGGGAATCACGGTTTACGATTCTCCCGAGCTCACCCGGACCGTTCGCGTGGACTCGTCCGGAGAGATACGCCTGCCCATGCTGCGCCGCCCCATCAAGGCCGCCGGGCTCTATCCGGCGGATCTCGAAAAGTCGATCGCAAACGCTCTGATCGAAGAGCAGGTTCTGGTGGACCCCGTGGTTACCGTCACGGTGGTGGAGTATCGCAGCCTGCCCATCAGCGTGGTCGGCGCCGTGCGGACTCCGGTTACATTTCAGGCCACCGGGACCGTCACCCTGCTCGAAGCGCTTTCTCAGGCCGGAGGCCTTACAGAAGGCGCCGGACCGGAGATTCTGGTCAGCCAGGTCCCGGCCGCGGGTCAAGGCGACACGCCGGCAACGGTGAGGCGGATTCCCGTGCACGGGCTCATTGATGCGGTGGACCCTACCTTGAACCTCGTGTTGCACGGAGGAGAAGAGGTCCGCGTCCCGGAGGCGGGAAAATTTTACGTTCTGGGCAATGTGCACAAACCCGGCGCGTTCGCCATGACGGACGGATCCGAGAGCACGGTCCTGAAAGCGCTGGCCATGGCGGAGGGGCTGGATCACTTCACGGGAAACACGGCGTACATCTATCGCTCCGACGGCGCCGGCAGCGGGAAGCA
The DNA here is from genome assembly GCA_030040175.1 of Acidobacteriaceae bacterium. Taxonomy (GTDB): domain Bacteria; phylum Acidobacteriota; class Terriglobia; order Terriglobales; family Acidobacteriaceae; genus Telmatobacter. The sequence continues at coordinate 7,784 of JASHUF010000356.1, read as the reverse complement.
CGAAATTCCAATTGCGTTGAAGAGGATCATGGATCGCAAGGCGCCGGATGTACCCCTGCTCGAAAACGACATTTTGTATGTTCCTGAGGCAACGGGCCGCAAAGCGACATTGACTGCCCTCGACCGCATGACTTTGATCGGCGCCAGCGTTGGCACCACCCTTCTTTACGTCTACCACTAGGAAGAAATGAGTGGAATCCATGTCAAAGCAAACAGCATTGCCCGTTGTTGAGATACCCGCGCGCCCGGCGTATATCCAGCCTGCAACGTCTCCTTATGGCTCCCTTCCGCCTCTGCTTGACTTCGAGCCGGAAGCGCCGCGGGTTCCCTTGTCGCATTACGTTTGGATCTTGCGGCGTCACCTCTGGATCATGATTGCGTTTGTCGCCTCCTGCGTCCTGATGACCTTCATTGTCTCTGCGCGGCTGAAGCCGATCTACGAATCGACGGCGACGATTGATGTGGACATCCAGGCGCCGTCTGACGTCGTCGGACAGGACTCTTCGCGCTCCACTTCCTATCGCAACCCCGACCAGTTGCTCGCCACGCAGATCAAGCTTATTCAGTCGGACGCCGTCTTGCGTCCCGTGGCGGAACAGTACCATCTCCTGCCCGCTCCCGGTCAGCAGAGCGGGGTGGCGGCAGAGCAGGCGCAAAGGAATGCGGAGGCACCGGTAAGTCTGTCGGGGCTGAAGGTGACGCGTCCGCCCAATACCTACTTGCTCCTGATCAGCTACCGCTCTCCCGACGCGCATCTCGCGGCCGATGTGGCCAATTCGATTGCCGATTCTTACCTCGCGCACGCGTACGAAATCCGCATCCGTTCCTCCGCCAGCCTTTCGTCTTTCATGGAGAAGCAGCTCGACGAGCTCAAAGCCAAGATGGAGCGTTCTGCTCTGGCTCTTGCCCAGTTTGAGAAAGATCTGGATGTGGTTAATCCCGAGGAAAAAACCAATATTCTCTCGGCGCGGCTCCTGCAGTTGAACACCGAGTACACCAATGCGCAGGCTGACCGCGTGAGCAAGGAGGCCGCCTGGAACGCCATGCAGTCCGGTTCCATTGAGGCGGCGGAAGTTTCCTCGCAAGGGCAGTCGCTGGCGCGCCTCAGCGATGAGCTGAACGATGCGCAGCAGAAATTCGCACTGGTGAAATCGACGTTCGGAGTCAATCACCCCGAGTACCGGAAAGCCGCAGCCGAGCTGGCCGAAGTGCAAAAGGAGTTTGAGGACACGCGCAACAGCATCAGCGCCAGAATCGGAGTGGAATACCGGGAAAGCCTCAGCCGCGAACAGATGCTCCAAAAAGATCTGGCTGACACCAAGGCAGCCTGGGACCAGTTGAACACGAGATCGTTCGAGTACCAGCAGCTGAAACAGGAGGCCGATGCGGACCGGTCGCTCTACGATGAGCTCATCAAGAAGATTCGCGAGGAAGACATCAATGCCAGCTTCCGCAACGATAACATCCGCATCGCTGACGTAGCCCGCCCTCCGGTGAATCCGGTCTTCCCCAACATGACCGTCAATTTAATCTTGGCCTTCCTCTTCTCCAGTCTGCTGGCGCTGGGCGGAGCGCTGTTGCTGGATAAGCTCGATACCACGCTGCGCAATCCCGAGGAAGCCGGCCGGTTCCTCAGAACCGATGTGATTGGAACACTTCCATTGGATCGGGGCGCGTCGGTTCTGCCGAAGGTAGTGAAGCCGGAGCTCGCCGAGTCTTCGCTGGTAGCGCAAAAGGACGGGGGCGAGAACAAAGACGGGCGGCGAAAGGGATATTACCGATCGATCTCCGGCTTTGAAGAGGCCGTGCGTACGCTGCGCAATACAATTCTTCTCGCTGATTTCGAACAGCGGCTGCGTTCGATCGTAATGACCAGCGCCGAGCCGGGCGAAGGCAAGACGACCCTGGCGGTTCACCTCGCCGTAGCCAACGCTGCATCCGGCAAAAAGACGCTTCTTGTGGACGGAGACCTGCGCCGGCCCAGTGTTCATGCAAAGTTCGGGTTGAATCAACAGGAAGGCCTGTCCAACGTTCTCACCGGCGAGCTCACCTGGAGAGACGTGGTTCATCCCATTGAAGGCAGGCCGAACCTGTTTATTCTCCCCGCGGGGCCGGGCTCGCATCGCGCCGCCGATCTGATCGGCCCGCGCTTGTCCGAGCTGCTGGACGAATTTGCGAAAGAATACGTGCTGGTCATCCTGGACTCGCCCCCCCTGCCCGGATTTGCCGAGTGCCTGCAAATGGCCTCCGCCGCCGACGGCGTGCTGATCATCAGCCGGGCCGGAGAAACCAGGAGGAAGACGGTGGCCACGGTTGTTTCCACCCTGCAGCGAATTCGCGCCAACATCATCGGTGTGGTCTTGAACCGGGTAAGCCAGCAGACTTCGAGCGACGGCTATCCGTACTACGGCTATCGCTACGGCTACCAGCAGAAAGAAAGCTAGCCGGGAGTCCATTCCGAAGGCTGCATCGAAGCCATGCCGGGGCACTGCGCCGGAACGGCCGGGTCGGGGCTTCCCCCTTGCAACGGGGAGAGCCCGGCCAGACGGGCTGGAGTGGGCAGGCGCAGAACCCCTGAGACCGAACCGATGAAGTAAGAGACAGTGTTGGATATGGGCGATATCTCGACACCCACCACGGCCTTCGACGAGTCGTATGAGGTGTCAATCAAGGTTGAGCCGCAGTCCCGGGCCAGGTCGATCTTCTGGAATTTCGGCAGCCTGAGTGTGGGTGCGGCCGTCGGCCGCATGGCCGGACTCGCGACCAATGCCGTTCTTGCGCGTTGTGTCTCCGCATCCGGATTCGGCGTTGTCGGAATCGCCCAGAGCATCACCATCTATTTCAATCTCCTCTCCGACCTTGGTCTCGGGACGGTCGCGGTTCGGGAGGGCGCTCAGCATCCCCAAAAACTCCAGCGTGTCATCTCCGCTACCCTTGGCCTGCGCCTCGCCATCACCCTCGGGTTGATTCCCCTCGGCCTGATCACCGCGCACTTTCTGCCCTACTCCGAGGAGTCGAAAAACCTGTTTCGCGTTTACTTGTTCACCCTTCCGCTCCAGGCGCTGAGCGTCGAATGGGTATTTCGATCGCTGCAGAAGATGTATTTGAATACGGCGCTGCAAATCACCCTGGCGCTGCTCACGCTGGGGCTGACCATCATGCTGGTGCACCGCGAGCAGGACCTGATCTGGGTGGCCGGCATTGCGGCCATTACCGCGGCTGCCATCTTGGTTGTCGGTGTGCTTCTTTTGCGCCGCGAGGGGTATCACGCGTGGCCCGTACTTTCGGTGCGCGAGAACGCTTACCTGCTGCGCCAGGCGCTTCCCCTGTGCGCCGTTTCCTTTGCCGTTACTCTCTATGCGCAGACCAACAATCTGATCGTGGGCTATTATCGCAGCGAAGCCGACGTGGGGTTGTATGTTGCCGCCACCAGGCTGAGCCAGGTGTTTTATTACCCCATCTGGCTTTACTTTACGGCGATGGCTCCGGCCCTGATGGAATCGTGGGCCGTCTCCTGGGATAGCGCGCGATCCTTATTATCGAACTCGGTGCGCGTTACGGCCGTCGTCAGCATCGGGAGCGGTCTCATCGCTTCCAGCATCAGCCGGTGGGCCATGCGCATGGTTTTCGGCCGCGCCTTCGATGGCGCGAGTTCGGCCTTCGATATTCTTATATGGACGGGCGTCCTCATCGCCATCTGCCACAACTGGGACGAGCTCTGCGTGGCCTCCCGGCGGAATCGATTGCTGGTCCAGTCGACGTTTCTTGGCGCCTTCGTCAACCTTGCAATCTGCGCGCTCACGGTGTCCAGCTTGGGCATTCGCGGCGCGGCGTTCGGCAACCTGATGGCCGAAGTGACAGCGCACGCCTTCCTTCTGGCTTCGTTCGGTTGGCAAATGGGCCTTTCCGTGTTGCGCGAAGCACTCAAACCCATTGCCGCCGGCGCGGGCGCTTACGGAGTCCTGTTTGCAACCCGCTCAAGCGGCGTTCCGCTCAGCCCGATTCTTACCGGACTGTCTTATGTGGCGTTATTGTTTCTCGTTGGCGGCATTACCGTGCGCGATCTCAATAAGCTGCGCTCGCTTCTGTCCATCCGCCGGGTTGTTCCCAGCTCCGCAGCCTGACTAATCTTTACCGGAGAACTCCCGGGCTGCGGCGGGAACCAAACCATTGCAACGCTCAGACGCGAAAATAAGGTCGCATGCCAACTCAGGTCCTCGAGTTCGAAGGGAACGGCTATCGCCGCCAACTGGTGCGAACGGGAAACGCTCCTCGGCTGCCCGGCGGCTTTTCGCAGGAGCGCCGCTTTTGGCTGCCGGAAGACAAAGATGCGCTTATCGTCGATGTGGGTTGCGCATGGGGCACATTACTGCTCGAATTGCAGAACGCCGGTTACAAAAATCTCGTCGGCGTGGAAAACGACGAAGAGCTGGCGGCCGAGGCGCGGGAGAGATGTGCCGGCCAAGGCGCTGATGTGCGCGTCTTTCATTCCGACGCGACCGCCTTCTTTGAGCGAACGGATTTGATTGCAGAGCGGGTGACGCTCTTTCACGTTCTCGAGCATTTCCCGCCGAAAGACGGCCAGCGATTGTTGCATGCGATCCGGCGGCGCCTGCACCCCGGGCGCGGACAACTCGTTGTCGAGGTGCCCAACGTGTCGTCCGTCACCGGAATGAATATGCAATGCAGCGATCTGACGCATGCGACAGCCTTCACTGAGTTCAGTCTGAAGCAGATCCTGGATGAGGCCGGATTCGAACACGTACGGGTGATTTGCAATCGTCCGTCGTTGCGGTTCTGGCGGATTGGCAGGGAGGGCTCCGGTCTTGGCTGGCATCTCAACCACGCGATGCACGCAATGCTTTACCGGATCACGAACTCAGGACCGCGGCCTAGTTGTTTCTGCCCCGCTCTTCTGGTCACGGCAAGTTAAACCCAGGATCGCTGGTACGGATCGACGCGATGAACTCCGCAATCACCGTCGTCTATGACGGAACCATCTTCACTTCGCAGACAAGTGGAGGAATCTCGCGTTATTTCCGCCGGCTCATCGAAGAGATGGCGCGTATGCGCCCCGACTGGCGATTTGAGCTGCATATCGTCGAAGACGGCCGCGCAACGGCGCCGCTGCCCGCGGGCGCCAATGTCAGCATCGTCAGGCGCCGGCACCTGCGCCCGGGCTGGTTCTGCGTGCCCATGAATTATGCCAGCCGCCAATACAAGATCCGGCATGCCCATCCGTCGATCGTTCACACTACTTTGGCGCGGCCGTTCCACTTCGCGCCGTGTCCGCTGGTCACCACCATTCACGACGCCATCGTCGAAAAATTCCCTGAATTTTATGGGCAGCGGAGCCATGCCCGCGCCCGGCGATGGTGGAAATGGTCCGCGCGGCGCGCCGATGCCGTGTTCACCGTCTCCGGGACTTCACGATCGGACATTCTCGACATCTGGTCGCCGCCGCCTTCGAGAGTCCATGTCACCTATCCTGGCGTGGAAGAAACCTTCCGCCAGGCTGATCCCGGTGAAGCTTCCCGGGTGGTTGCGGCTTTGGGCATCGAGAAGCCGTTTATCTTGTACGTCGGCCATCGCGGCGAGCACAAAAATTTTCAGGTTCTCGCCAATGCTATCCGCTGCTCGGCGCTCGGTTCCTTCGATCTGGTGCTTGTCGGCGGAGGCGATGCGGTCCCCGAGCTCGAAGGGTGGAGCGGGCTGGAAAAAAATCGCCTCCATCACCTCAAGCATGTATCCGACGGGCAGCTTCGCTGGCTCTACGCGGGAGCGGCGGCGCTGGTCTTTCCCTCGCTTTATGAAGGCTTTGGTTTTCCCCTTGTCGAGGCCATGAGCTGTGGGGCGCCTGTTGTGGCATCGGACATCCCCTCCTCGAGGGAGGTCTGCGGCAGCGCGGCAGAGTTCTTTCAGTCGCGTGATCCCGCAGACTGCGTGCAGGCGATTCTGCGCGTTCGCGAGAGAGAACGCAGGAATCAGCTGATCCGGAGAGGCATTGAGCGCGTGAAGCTCTTCAGCTGGTCGTCCTGTGCGGAGGAAACCGTCAGGGTCTATGAGCAGGTGATCGCCATGCGGCCGCCGGTCGCAGAGAGACAAGTGGCCTGATGGAGGAGTCGCGCGTGGCAAAGGAAAAACTGGCTGGGCTGAGGGCGGGCTATCGTGAAGTGAAGCGGGTCATGAAGCACGGGCCCCGCTACCCATGGCGCCGGTATATTGCGCCTTCTGCAATTCTGAAGACCCGCCCGGTTCGCACCGACAAATCCGGCGAGGTCACGGTATGCGTGCTCACCAGCAGCAAGGACTGGCTCTTGTGCCTTTGGTCGCTGGTAAGCTTCTATGAGTTCAGCGGCCTGCGCCTGCCCTTGCTCATCTATAGCGACGACACGCTCAGCGAGAACCACATACGGCGAATGGCGAAGGTGTTCCCGGATGCCAGGATTGTCGATGCGGCGGCCGCAGGAAGCAACATTGCCAGGCGGCTTGCGGATTATCCGGGCTGCCGGCGCTTTCGTGCTGCACTGCCCTACGCGCGAAAAATCCTCGATATCCCGATTCTCTGTGAGTCCACGCTTGTGCTCCTCCTCGATTCCGACGTGTTCTTCCTCAAGCGGCCCGACGAGCTCATGCAGCATCTCACTTCCGGCGGGAAACGCGGTTTTGTCTTTGAGCGCGATATTGAGGACGCTTACTTCGCGTCCCGCGCTGAAATCAAACGGCAATTTCACGTCGACATTGCTGCGCGGGTCAATACGGGCATCATGATTGCCGATGTATCCGGTTTCGACCACGCGAGGCTGGAAACGTGGCTCGCCGAGGGCGCCATCGAAACCCACCCATGGGCTGAGCAAACACTTTGGGCTATGTACGCCGGGCGCGAGCGGACCGTCCTGCTGGGCCAGGAATACGACGTGACCATGGCGGGCCATATCGAACCGAACGCCGTGGCCAAGCACTATATCAAGCCTATTCGCGACTTCCTCTATATGGAGGGCATTCCGTATCTCAGCCGGCATCTTGACCGCAAGGTGCGCTGAGGAGATGGCTCCGTCGCGCGGCATCACCTTCGTTCAGGGCGGATTCGCAAAAATAGGTGGAATCGAATCCTTCGCCGCAGACCTTCTTTCCGCTTTGCGCGCGCGTCATGTGCCGGCGGAGTTGATTTGCTGGAGCGGCGGCGGAGATGGCGAGAATCCGGCTCTCGGCATTCTTTCCGAGGCCGGCGTGCGGCTCACTCGGACTTCCTGGCGCTGGGGCTGCCGTTGGGGCTGGCCGGACAAGCTCATGGTGTTTCGCGGATGGAGACGATTTGCTGACTCCGACACTCTGGTATTCGGCAAGCTGCTGCACCGCGATGCACATCGCCCGTTGCTGTCTCTCGCCAAGCGGATGATTTTGATCACGCCCTATCGTCCATCCGAAATGTGGAGAGACCAACGTCCTGATCGGGCGATACTCAACTCCTTTGAGTCGATCGTGGTGCAGGCAGATTTTTTTGAAGGTGACTTGCGGGACCTCGGTTATCGCGGGCGCGTCGTCACGCTGCCGTATTTGCCGCCCGATGCCGAACCTGCAAATCCATGGCCGTCCGCTCCTCCGCTCCAGATCGGATTCCTCGGCCGGCTTGTTCCGGACAAAAACCTCGGCTATCTGATCAATGCGCTGGAATGTCTGCGCGCGAGAGGCACGGAGGCAGTGTTGCATATCTTCGGCGACGGGCCTGAGCGAAGCGCACTGGGATTGTTGGCGCGCCGCCTGGGACTTTCCGAGTACGTCAA
>JASHUF010000355.1 GCA_030040175.1 Acidobacteriaceae bacterium | reverse complement strand
AGAGTTGAAACAGCTGGAGATGCAGCAATGATCATCAATTCGATCCATGCGTACCAGGTCTACGATTCGCGCGGTACACCGACGGTGGAAGCGGAGATCGAACTCGACACCGGCGAAACGGGACGCGGCACTGCTCCGTCGGGTGCTTCGACAAGTCAGTTCGAGGCGCTTGAACTTCGCGATGGCGACCCGGCCCGATTCTGCGGAAAGTCGGTCTTCCGGGCAATTGCTAACGTTCAACGAGAGATTGCGCCCGCGCTCCATGGATGGGACGTGCGAGACCAGGCTGGCCTGGACCGCGTTCTCATCGAGTTGGATGGAACTCCGTCGAAGTCGCGGCTCGGGGCGAACGCGATTCTAGCTGTGTCCATGGCGGCTGCGAATGCTGCCGCTGCCGCGCTTCGCCTGCCTCTTTACGATTACCTGGGTCAATCCCACGGAACCCTTCTGCCACTGCCGGAAATCCAGATCATCGGTGGTGGAGCTCACGCGAATTGGCGCACCGATGTGCAGGATTTCATGTTGGTCCCGATGGGCGCGGCGTCTCTTCAAGATGCCTTCGAGATCACCTTCAACGTCCACCGTGCTGCGGGCGACCTGATGCGCCGGCGAGGCACGGTCTATGGAGTTGCCGACGAAGGAGGGTATTGGCCCGAATTCTCCACCAATGAAGCTGTATTACAGCTCATGACGGACGCGATTGTCGTGGCCGGCTACAAGCCCGGGCACGATGCGGCCATTTCCCTGGACATTGCAGCCAGCGGCCTCTATGACCTGCAAACACAGCTCTACTCTTTCCGGTTGGAAGGGCGCAGTTTCACGTCTTCGCAGTTCGTCGAACTTCAAGTCGCTTGGTGTGATCGATATTCGATCGTTTCGATTGAAGATCCCATGGCTGACACCGACTGGAATGGCTGGAGTGCCATTGCGTCCTCACTCCGTGACCACGTTCAATTGATCGGCGATGATCTCTTCACCACAAATCCTGCACGAATTCGCGAGGGTATCGAGCGCGACGCCGCCAACGCCGTGCTGATCAAGCTCAACCAGATTGGCACCGTCACGGAGACACTGGACGCCATCAAGTTGACGCAAGAGGCGGGTTGGAACCCGGTGATCTCCGCACGATCCGGTGAAAGCGAGGATACGTTCATCGCGCACTTGGCTGTCGCAACCAACGCAGGCCAACTCAAGGTTGGCTCCTTTGCGCGCGGGGAACGCACGGCAAAGTGGAACGAAGTAATTCGAATCGGGCGCCATCTTGGTCCCCGCGCCCAGTTCATGGGACGGAAGATTCTGGATCGCTTAGCAATTTAGTCTCGATAGATAGACCTCTCCAAGCACGGCCAGATTGGCTCTTGAGGAATTCGAAGCGGCCATTTATTCCTGCGATGCTTCTAGGGAAGATGGGGGTCCATGAGAATCGTCAAGGCAACGGGCACCGAAAATTTCTAGTAGAAGCCGCTTTCAGGCTCGCACTTGCCGGGGAGAGAATTCACGGCTGCCGGTCAATGGTGGTAGATCCCAAAGAGAAAGCAATGGCCTTCTATCCCAAGTTTGGATTTAAGCCGTTTTCTCAGCGACCCGGGCGCCTGTATAGCACCATCGATGAGATCGCGCGCTGGCTGAATGTTGAGCGCTGATCAGATTTCAAACTGAGCCACTACCAGCGGGCCGCGGTTTTTTTTGAGCGGGCGCTATAATGCTCTTGGGCTTCCCATGCGAGATTTCGTCCTTACTTCATAGTAGTCGGGCTTTTGAAACGGCGGCCCAGAAGGGCGGCGTAGTCGAGACATGAAGCGGCTAGGGTTGTGCTCTCTTTTCGCAGTCATCCTTTCGCTTCCAGCCGCCGCCCAGCCTCCGGCTACCCGGCTGGTTACGCAGCCTGTCGACATCACGAAGCTTGTTACTCTGCCGAGTTCCGTGCACCCGCTCGCGCAGCCTGGCTACGATCATGGCGCCGTGAACGAATCCGTGCCCGCGGACCGGCTGCTGCTGTTGCTCAACCGGCCGCCGGAGCGCGAGGCAGCCTTTCAGCAGCTTCTCAAAGACCAGCAGACGCCGGGATCGCCGAGTTATCACCACTGGCTCACTCCGGAAGAGATCGGCAGCCGCTTCGGGCCTGCCGACGCGGATATGGATGCGGTCACAGGGTGGCTCTCCGCGAGCGGCTTCAACGTGAGCCGCGTATCCAGGGCGAGGCGGTTCGTTGAATTCTCCGGCACTGTGGGCCAGTTGAATGACGCCTTTCATACACAGATACACGAGTACCTGGTAAACGGCCAAGTGCACCATGCCAATGCGACCGGTTTACGAATTCCCAAAGCCCTAGCGGGAATTGTCGCCGGTCTCTCGCCTTTGCACGACTTCCGGCCCACGCCCCAGTTTCAAGAGGCCGGAAAAGGGCACTACGATGCCGGCACGCGCCGCTTCGTTCCCGAGTTCAACCTGCCCTCCTCCTGGAGCCCGCTGCTTTACGGGGTGGCCCCGGCGGATTTCTATACGCAGTACGACCTCAACTCCGTCTATTCAGCCAACGTGACCGGCGCCGGCGTCACCATCGGCATTATCGACGAGTCGAATATCGACGTCAGCCTGGCGAGCTCTTACCGCAGCGTCTTCGGCCTCAGCGCCAACACGCTTCAAGTGGTCCTTGATGGAGGCGATCCCGGTACCAACACCAGCGACGTTGAATCGTATCTGGACGTGGAGCTGGCCGGAGCGGTAGCGCCGGCCGCGGTCGTGGATCTTTATCTCTCCGCCGGCTCGCCATCCCAGGATCCCCTGGAGCTGGCCGCATTGCGCGCAGTGGAAGACGACCAGGCCGACGTATTGAGCGTGAGCTGGGGCTCGGGCGAACAAGAGCAAGGGACGGGCGGCAACCAGTTTTGGAATGCGATCTGGGAGCAGGCCGCCGCGCAGGGTCAAACCGTGCTGGTCGCTGCCGCAGACTATGGCCAGATACCCGACGAAGACTATCTCCTTGAAGGATCGCTCGCCGGGCCTGCGGTCAATGGACTGGCCTCGACACCCTGGGACGTCGCAGTCGGCGGCACGGATTTTTATTACGCGGACTACGCAACCGGCGCCCCCAGCGCGTCTACATTTTGGAACGCCACCAACAATTCCGTGACCAAGGGCTCGCTGATCGCGCCGATCACGGAGCAGGTGTGGAACGACGCCTTCGGCCTCGACGCGATTTCCAACGGCTTGGCGCGCGACGAGATGTACGCTGCCGGCGGCGGCGCCAGCAATTGCAGCACCGTGAATCTTGTTACCGGCGGCTGTGTGAGCGGTTATGCGAAGCCGTCCTGGCAATCCGGCCCCGGCGTGCCCGCTGATGGCGCCCGCGACCTGCCGGACGTTTCCCTGTTTGCATCGAATGGAGCCAATTTTTCCGGTTACGTGATCTGCGATTTCGAAGGAGCGTGCGCGCCCGATGCGAGCGGGAACTTTGACTTTGATGTGGTGGGTGGCACCTCGGCCTCAGCGCAGGCCATGGCTGGCATGATGGCACTGGTAGTGCAGAAATACGGCCGCCAGGGCCAGGCAGACACGGTACTTTACCCTTTGTCCCAGCAAAAGCCCTCTTCCTTCCGCGACATCACGCTGGGCGGAAACTGGGACATCTGTGTCGAAAGCGACGCCGACTGCACGCTCAACAGCGCAGGCGTGGCAGTCAGTGAAGGTGAGTCGACCGTCTACGCTGCCGCTCCCGGCTTCGATCTCGCCAGCGGATGGGGCTCCGTCGATGCCGCCAATCTGCTGAACAACTGGAATGCCATTACATTCCAGTCCACTACCACATCCCTTGAGGTTTCTCCCGCTTCGATTACCCATGGTCTCAACGTGACTCTCAGCACCAGCGTTGCCCCGGCCTCCGGCAGCGGTACGCCCACGGGAGCGGTTTCGATTCTCACCAGCTCCACCTTGCCTGCGAGTGGGAGCCAGACCGCGGTTCTCCTCAATGGCGGCGAGGGCTCCACGACTTTGAACGATTTGCCCGGCGGTACCTACGAACTCACCGCGCGCTACGGCGGAGACGGGGTCTTCGCCGCCAGCTCCTCCTCGCCCCAAACCCTCACCGTCTCGCCGGAACCCTCGGCGCTGGCCCTCAAAGTTCTTGGGGATAACGACATCCCCGAATCCGAATTGTCGTACGGCGTTCCCGTCTATCTCAGCGCGCAGCCTGTGGGCGCGAATCTGCTGCCCGGCCAGAGCGATGGCGCCGCCACGGGCAGCGTGGCCTTCACGGTGGATGGCGCAACCACCTCCATTCCCCTGAATGTCGGCGGCATCGCTTCATGGACGACACCGGTTCTCACCGTCGGCTCGCACACAGCCAGCGCCACCTACTCCGGTGACGCGAGCTTTCAGGCCTCGTCGGCTGCTCCGGTCAACCTTTCCGTCGCCAAGGGCTACCCGGTCATGAGTTTGAATGTCCTTGCGCCTTTGTCGTCTTCATCCGGGGGCTGGGTAGTGAACGCCGGCGGCAGCATCGGCGTTGCCGCCGAGGTAGGTCCGAGCGTGGGCATCCTCTCGGAAGGCGTTGCTCCTCCGGGTGTGGTCGGCCCCACCGGCACCGCGACCATCTGCCTGAACACAACCAATCTGGTCTTCCCGTCCTGCACAAATCCTGCCTACTCGCAAACCGTTTCTCTGGTTTCTCCGAGCGGGATCTATAGTTTGTACTCCGAGGCGACGGCGACCTTCTCGAATCTGGCGCCGGGCGAATACTATCCCCAGCTCGCTTATAACGGCGACGCCAACTGGCAAACCTCCGGCGTAAATTACCTGAATTTCCTCATGGTGCAGGCCGCCACTCCGCAGACTGCTTCGACCGCCACCTTGAGCATCTCGCCCAGCAGCATCTCGGGAACGCAGGATGCACAATTGACAACCACGGTAACAGGGAGCAATAACGTCGCCCCAACCGGTTGGGTCTACTACTACGACGATGGCGTCCTCATTGCCGAGGATTACCTGACTTCCTCGGCCACGGGCGCCACCAGCACCAATTCCTTCAGTGCCAGCCCTGCAAATTTCTGGAGCAACGGTTCCAATCAAATTGTCGCCATCTACTACGGAGACGACAATTACGCCGGTTCCACGAGCAATGCCGTGAGCCTGACCGTGAGCCAGACAGTGGGCGATTTCATGGTCGTTCCCGCGATCCCGCAAATCACGGTGCCAAGCGGGAGCAGCGGAACCATCGCACTGAACTTGACCTCTGTGAACAACTTCAACGGCACGCTCAATCTCACCTGCACACCTTCATCGAACCAGTTGTCGTGCAGCGTTAGCCCCTCCTCACCCTCATTCAGCACAACCGCGTCGGCCACGCTGACGATCAATGCCTTTGTCCCCGCAGCAGCCGCAATGCGCAGGCCCGGGCCGGGGGGCGGCAGCATGTTCGCGGAGGGAACAACGTTCGCGCTTGGCGCCGTGCTTCTCTTTCCCTTGAGCCTGCGGCGCAGGGCCCGGATCGAGACATGGATCGCCATGCTCTCGGTCGTGCTGACCGTGTCGTTTCTGGCCGGCTGTGGAGGAGGCGGCTCCAAGGGCACCAGCGGCTCGAATCCGGCCCAGGCCACAGTCCCCGCGCCTGCGGGAACCTACACGGTGCTGATTACCGGCTCAGCCAACGGCATCGTGCATAACGCCGTGGTCAATCTGGTTGTGCATTGAGTCCTGAAGAAGCAATTCCGGGTAGGAGAGGGTGGAACCATGAGAACGAGGATTAAGGGCACACTCGTCGCCGCATCCGCTCTTCTTCTGGGCGCGCTCTTTGCGCCGCACCTTTCCGCTCCAGCTGCCAATCCCTGCGATCTTGCTGAATTCCCCTCGGTCGATAAGGTCATGAGCGGGATGAAGACAGCCGGCCCGGACGAAAGCGCCGCGCCTCGATGACACGGTGGTGTCAAGGATGGGCCCCCGCGGTAGAAAATTGCCTTGCGGCGGAGGGTGTAGGAACGGACGGAATTTCGTCTTCGATTTGCGGCGCGAGAGAAAGTTCCCAGGAGAAACTGCTGCCCAAGCCTGTGTCGCTCTTGACACGGATGTTCGTGCGATGGTTCTCCGCGATCCAGGCGGCGAGCGCGAGGCCCAGACCGGATCCGTCCACGTTGGTCTCGCGGGCGTTGCTCCCGCGACGGAACCTTTCAAAAATGTGCCCGCGGTCGCTTTCCGGAATTCCTATGCCCGTATCAACGACCTCGAACTTAGCGCCATCGCCGTCCTGTTGCAGGACGAGCCGCACCAGTCCGCCCGCCCGGGTGTATTTGGCCGCATTTTCCAGGACGATCATCAACAGGCGCTGAAGGTACGTAGGATCGGCCATTACCAACAGAGCGCTCGTGGGCAGGTCCGTTCGAAAGCGAATCCGGGACCCTTGAAACGCCGGACGCAGCTTTTCAGCCATTTCCAGGCAGACCTGCCGGGCATCGACCGCGCAGATCTGCACGCGCTCTGCGCCCGCGTCGGCGCGGGCAAGAAACAGCAGGCTGCCCAGCAACGAAGACATTCTCTGCGCCTCCGCGCCGATGGTCGCAATCGCCTCGCGGTATTCCGCACTGGTGCGTTCCTTCTGGAGCGCAAGATCGGCCTCAGTGCGAATGAGGGCCAGCGGCGTCCGCAACTCATGCGAAGCGTAAGCGGTAAAGTCGCGCACACTGCGCATGCCCGACTCGATCCGCTCCAGCATTTCGTTCAGGGTTCGAGAAAGATGAGCCAACTCATCGTGAGTGCCCAGGCTTGGCAGGCGGGTTTGAAGATTGCCGTCGTGAATGCGCTGGGCCTCGCGTGCAATGGCTGCAACAGGTGCGAGCGCGTTCCGGCTCAGTAAATGCCCGGCCAGACCGGCCATGAGAAAGATCACCGGCGAGATTAAGAAAAGACCATGGCGGTAAAGGAGCAGAGTCTGCTCGGTTTTCGTAAGCGTGGATCCCGTCTCCACCACAAAAACGTGGCCATCCAGCCAAAACGCGCGGCGAAGCGAGCGAATGCGCTTGTCGTCCGCACCAAAAACCACGATGCTTCCTTTGGCCGGCAGCGCCGATGCCGGTGGCACATCGTGTGGCGCAATCAACATGCGCCGCGCGCGGTAAATCCATCGCCCTTGATCATCCTGGATCTGGAGCCACTTGCCTTCGTCCTTAAGGCCGAATTCAGAGGCCGCTTCGGCTTGTTCTCGGTTTAGATCGTTGCCCAGACCATTAGCCGCGAAGAAATCGTGTACATCGTCGATGCGCTCATCGAGCTCGTGATCCAGGGCCGTATAAAGGCTTCTGCGGGCCATGAGATAGGATGCAACGCACAAGAGAATGCCGGCCACGGCAAAAATAAAAAAGTAGCTGATCGATAGCCGGATTCGGATCGGGATCTGCATGCGATGTGCTCAAGCAAAATGCCATCCCGGCAATGGGAGAAACGGCGCCTGGCTGCCATGAATCTAATCGGAAATTGTTACGATGCGGTTACAAACCTGAACCATCAAAGCAGCACATACCCTCGCCCTTTTAACGTATGAATCAACGGCGAGGTGGCGTCGAAATTGAGCTTGCGGCGCAAAGAGGAGATATAAACTTCCAGCACGTTGGAAAATTTCTCCCAGTTGTGGTCATAAAGATGCTCGAGCAGCTCGTTCTTTGAGAGCACGGCCCGTGGCCGGTGCGCCATGTATTCGAGAAGCCTGTACTCCATGGCGGTCAGGGTGAGCGGGCGGCCGCCGCGCGTGGCCGTCATTTCGGCAGGATGAATGACGAGGTCTTCGACTTCAATGAGGGCGGCCGCGATGCCGTGAGCGCGGCGGATGAGCGCGCGGCAACGGGCCACCATCTCGCCCAGATCGAACGGCTTGGTAAGGTAATCGTCGGCTCCCGAGTCGAGAAGAGCGATCGTCGTCTCCTTGTCGTCGCGCGAGGTGAGTATCAGCACCGGCGTCTTGATGGCCTGCTTTCGCAGCCGGCGCAGAACTTCAAGGCCATCGAGCTTGGGGAGCATGAGATCGAGCAGGATCAGATCGTACGGATTCGATTCGGCCAGGAACAGCCCATCCTGCCCATCGAGCGAGACATCGACGGCATATCCGGCCGATTCGCGCAACGAGCGCGAAATGTTGCGCGCCAGCCCGGCGTGATCCTCCACGACCAAAACGCGCACGACGCCTCCACTGGCATTCACCGGCCGATTTCCAGAAGCACGAAGTCGTCCTTGCCCGAACTGTCGGTACGGTTGGCAACAGTGTAGACCACATGCCTCTCGGGGTCGAGGGCCATGGTCTTGGCTCCGGGAAGCGTGGTCACCGTCTGCAGGTTCCGGTAGGTGTCCGCGCCGGTCTGTTCGATGACAGAGATGCTCCCTTCCTTGTTCGAGGTAAAAACCACGTGGATATCGGGATCGTACGCAGCGGCATCGACCCCCAGACCGATGGGTACCTTCAAGATGTTCCCGCCGGTGAGCGCATCGACAACGATCAGAGCGCCGTTGTGACAGGCTGAGAACAATCGCGCGTGCATTGTATCGATGGCCAGTCCGGTCGGCTCCGTGCAACCGGCCAGGCTCCACGTTTGTTGGACCGATCGCGTGGTCATATCGATTTCGGCGATCTGATTTTTGTCTTCGAGATTGATGAAGACCTTTCCGTTCCCGTCGGATACGGCGCTTTCCGGGCGTCCCGGCAGGGCAATCGAGGCCAGCACCTTTTCTGAGGCAACGTCGATTATGGTGACCGTGTCCGCTGCGCCATTCATCGTCAACACGGTTTTGGTGAACGGCTCCCATAGGATTCCATCGGGCTTGGCTCCGGTGGGCACCGTAGCCAGCACTTTGAGCGAATCGAGATCGAAGATCGTCGCCGTGTTGGCCTTGCCATTGCTGGTCACTCCGCGCCCCAGGTCGGCGTCGAGTGCGACACCGTGCACCCCGTTCGTATCGGACACCTCGCCCGCCAGTTTGCCTTCCGCAAGGTCGACCACCATGACCCTCGTGGAACGGGAGACAAATAACCGGTTCCCTTTCGGGTCGAAGCGCAGATAGTCCCAGGACCCATCGCCACCCAGGGAAATGCTCCGCATAACGTGAAAGCCTGCCGGCTCCTGCGGCCGCGCCGACCCTCGCGCCATCACCGCGAGTCCCAGAAGCAAGAGCGCCTTCGAGCTCATAGAGCGCATTCGTTTTATCCTTTCAGTCGCGGCTCGCTCGCAATGCGGCCTGAGGTGGAGAGTGCACGCGCGAAGATGAAGCCAAGCTGAAGAGCATCGAGGCGCCGTCTGAATTTACAACATCGTCACACAGGATTCAGCCACGCTTCAGCCCGATGAGGTCACTCTGAAAGCGGACGACCTGATCTGAGAACGATTTTGATGGAGGCATCTCATGATTGATTCAATCCTGCGGCGCATATCTCTCTTGTCCTTCGTGGGCTTTACGACCGCGAGCAGCGCACTCTTCGGGCAGTCGCAGCTTGCTTCCATCAGCGGTCTGGTAACCGATTCCACAAAAGCCGTCATTCCCAATGCACGGGTCCTCGTTGTCCCTGGCAATCAAGTGGTCACGACCAGCCAGCAGGGCGCTTTCACTGCCTCCAATCTTGCGCCGGGCAGCTATACCGTGACAGTCAGCGCTGAGGGTTTCGCGCAGCAGATCGAAACCGTGAATCTCACCGCCGGCCAGACAGCCTCATTGGAAGTGGTTCTGGGAATCGGTCCGAATGCCGAGCAAGTTGAGGTGACAGCCGAGACCGGCGCCACCATGACGCAGGCGGTGAACGATGAAATCACCTCCGTGAACATTCTCAACGTCATGCCGGAAAGCGAGATTCTTGCATTGCCCAACGCCAACGTCGCCGATGCGACTGGCCGCCTGCCGGGCGTGACCGTGCAGCGCGACGAAGGCGAGGCTGTCTACATTCAGGTCCGCGGCCTCGATCCACGCCTGACGAACACGACCATTGACGGCGTAACCATCCCCTCGCCGGAGTCGAGCGTGCGCCAGGTCCTGCTGGCCACCATCCCCGCGGACATGGTGCAATCGATCGAACTGAACAAGACGCTCTCCGCCAATCAAGATGCGGATGGCATCGGCGGTTCGGTCAATCTGGTGACGAAGATGGCCGGCGAGGAGCCCACCATCGACGGCGTTTCCACGCTGGGCTACTCGCCCATCATGAATGGCCGCTACATGGGCCTTTTAGGCTTCACGGTGGGCAAGCGCTTCGGCGCCAGCAAGCGCTGGGGCGCGATCGCGAGCGCCAGCTACGATTACAACG
Organism: Acidobacteriaceae bacterium; assembly: GCA_030040175.1. Taxonomy (GTDB): domain Bacteria; phylum Acidobacteriota; class Terriglobia; order Terriglobales; family Acidobacteriaceae; genus Telmatobacter. Next base: position 1,710 of record JASHUF010000355.1, on the reverse strand, counting down.
GGCGCGGATACAACGACATTGAGCCGCAGCCGGACCTGAACCCCAACAACTTTGCCAGCACGCCGCCCTATTACGACGACATCACGCTGCGTGAGTATCGCACCCAGCGCCTGCGCTGGGGCGGGACCATGGGCGTCGATTACAAGGTGAGCGACCACTCCAGCCTGGCCGCTCACTTCATCCTCTCCGACTTTAAGGATTGGGGCGACAAGTGGACCTATACCATCAACACCCTGGGTAAGCCGGGCTTCAAGTACTCCATCCGGCATCCCGACTTTGCCATCGGCAGCCTGTCGCTGGGCGGCAATCATACCTTCAGCAACAAGTGGTTCACCTGGGGTACCGCTCTTTCGCGTAGCCGCGAACTCGACGCCGGCGGCAACCCTGGAGCTGCCTTCGACCCCAGCTCAACCTTGAAGAGCTGGGCGTCGAACAATTGCAATTATGTCGGCGGCCTCAATGGCGACCCCTACCGTCCGCAGTGGACGCCAAGCTGCATGGTGCCGAATACCACTGACCCCGCCGACAACATTTACAGCCTCTCCAATTACACTTTGGACAATATCAACACCAGCACCGGCCTGGCGACGCAACTGAACCTGCAGGAGTGGGGCGGGATGGGGTTCAACTATCACGTCGGCAAGCACTCCGCCATGCTGGAGTTCGGCGGCGAATTTCGCAATGCGCACAAGGGGCAGGATGCCTACACGCCAACCTACGATTACTGCCCGAATCCGAAAGCCAATCCCAACTACCCGAACGACCAGATCTGCTCTGACGCGGCCGTCAATACCACGCCGGTCAGCTCCGAGATGTTCGCCAGCGGCTTTGCCGATCCGCACTACTATGACGGCACCTACCACATGGGGGAAATGACGGATCACTATAAGGTGGACAAATACCTGGCCGCCAATGCGAGCCTGCTCCCCTTGGACGTGCCTGCCACCCGCAGCGGGTCTGACTCTGCCAACTACGATTTGATCGAGCGCGTCTCCGCCGGTTACATCATGAACACCTTCTATCTGGACCGCTTGCGCCTGCAGATGGGACTGCGACTGGAAGCCACGCACGAGTGGGGAGTGGGGTACCTGGTGAATCCTGGCGCCGGTCCCAATGGCGACGGATTGGACAACAACGGAAACTGGATTGGAACCACGCCGGTTACAAATGTCCAGTCCTACATTGATCCTTTGCCCAGCATCCAGGCCCGCTATGCCTTTACTTCCGCGACCGCCCTCCGCGCCGTCTATGCGCGCGGCATCTCGCGGCCAAACCAGTACGACCTGGTGCCGTACGTTACGCCCACCGGAAATAATCCTGTGGTTGCCGACATCGGTAGTCCCACCGAACTCCCCACCCACGCCAACAACTACGACCTTCTTCTGGAACAGGAGCTGAAACCCTTCGGCCTGATTCAAACCGGGTTCTTCTATAAACAGCTGACCAATCCAATCGTGACCGCCAATGTTCCCTGCACCGGGACCTGCTTGGCGGTTGTGCCGGGTACGCCGCCTGGTTCGCTGGCGCAACAGGATGCCAACGGCGCGAATGCGTTCGTCTGGGGTCTGGAGTTTGGATTGCAGCAAAGGTATACCAATCTGCCCGGCGCGTTCCGCGGCCTGGGCCTGATGGCCAATTATGCTTACAACGATTCGCGCATCAACGGCCTTCCCCAGCGCACTGACTCGCCTTCGCTCATGGGAACGGCCA
>JASHUF010000354.1 GCA_030040175.1 Acidobacteriaceae bacterium | reverse complement strand
GATTGCGCACCAGGCGCAGATAGGCGAGCAAATCCTTGATCTCGGCGCGCTCGTAAAAGCTGAACCCGCCCACCATGGTGTAGCCGATGTTGTAGCGGCGCAGCGCTTCCTCCACCAGCCGCGACTGCGAGTTGGTGCGGTAAAGCACGGCGCAATGGCCCGCTCCGCGGTCTTGTGCTTCGGAGGAGTTCTCTTGCTGGCGCAGAAACGCCTGAATGCGGTCGGCGATAAACAGCGCCTCGTTCTCGCCGTCCGGCGCTTCGTAGTAGCCGATCAGCGAGCCGCCCTGGCGCTCCGTCCACAGCCGCTTGCCCTTGCGGCGGATGTTGTTGGCCACCACCGCGCCCGCAGCTTCCAGGATGTTTTGCGTGGAGCGGTAATTCTGTTCGAGGCGAATGATGCGCGCGTTGGGAAAGTCCTGCTCGAACTCGAGGATGTTGCGGATGTCGGCGCCGCGCCAGGAGTAAATACTCTGGTCCTCGTCGCCCACTGCGCATACGTTTTTGTGCTCGCCCGCGAGCAGCTTCATCAGCTCGTACTGCGGCCGGTTGGTGTCCTGGTACTCGTCGACTAATAGATATTGATAGCGGCGCTGGTAGCGCGCGCGCACTTCGCCCGCGGCGCGCAGCAAATGCACCGCTTCGAGAAGCAGATCGTCGAAATCGAGCGCGTTGTTGCGGCCGAGCTCGTCCTGGTATGCCTTGAAGATGTGCGCGATGCGCTCGCTGTTGGGATCCTTGGAGCCGAGAAAATAATCCTGCGGATCGACCATGTGGTTCTTGGCCCAGGATATGCGCCCCAGCACCGTACGCGGCGTGAGCTGCTTGGTGTCCAGCCCCAGGCGGCGCATGACCTGCTTCACCACGCCCTGCTGGTCGTTCTCGTCGAAGATGGCGAAGGAGCGCGTGAACCCCTTATCGCCCACTCTCCACCCCGCGGACGAGGACCTGTCCGCGGGGGCCCCGGATTGCAGCGCCTCGATGTCGCGCCGCAGGATGCGCACGCACAGCGAGTGAAACGTGGCGATGAGCGGCTTGGCCAGCGAGGAGTGCCCCAGCAGCCGCTCCACGCGCTCGCTCATCTCGGAAGCTGCTTTATTGGTGAAGGTGACGGCCAGAATGGCGTCCGGCGTCACGCCGTTCTCGCGGATGAGCCAGGCAATGCGGCTGGTGATCACGCGCGTCTTGCCCGACCCCGCCCCGGCGAGGATGAGCAGCGGGCCCTCGGTGGCTTCCACGGCGGCGCGCTGTTCAGGGTTGAGATGGGCAAGGAGCGGATGCACGATGGATTCCGGCGAGAGAGTTTCCTCTTCCAGTTTACCTTTCGCGTGCGCGCGGCGCAGCAGGGCTGCGGACGCGCGAGGGCCCGCGCCGGAACGCGAGACTCCGCGCCGTTTCCGCACTGCAGCCTGTATGATTCCGTCATGCCTTCCAAGCTTCGCTTTGGTGTGCTCAGCACGGCCGGCATCGGCCTGCGTAAAGTGATCCCCGCCATGCAGCAGGGGGAACTGACCACCGTGGCCGCCATTGCCTCGCGCGATGGGAACAAGGCCAGGGAAGCCGCGAGCGCGCTTGACATTCCCAAGGCGTACGGCTCTTACGAAGAGCTGCTGGCCGACCCCGACATCGACGCCATCTACAATCCGCTTCCCAATCAACTGCACGTGCCCTGGACCACCAAAGCGGCCGAGACGGGCAAACACGTTCTCTGCGAAAAGCCGCTGAGCCTGACCGTCGCCGAGGCCAAGTCGCTCCTCGATGTGCGCGCGCGCACCGGGGTCAAAATTTGTGAAGCCTTCATGATCCGCAGCTTTCCTCAGTGGCTGCGCCTGCGCCAGTTGCTCGATGAGGGCCGCGCCGGCGAGCTGCGCGCGGTGACCGGATTTTTCAGCTACTTCAACGTCAATCCCGCAAACATCCGCAATCGCGTGGAGACCGGCGGTGGAGGAGTCTACGACATTGGGTGCTACTGCATCCACGCCGCGCGCTATGCCTTCGGGCAGGAGCCGGCGCGCGTGGCGGCGGCGCTCGATCGCGATCCGCAGATGGGCCCGCCAATTGGTATTGACCGGCTGGCTTCGGCCATCCTCGAGTTCCCCTCCGGCCAGGCCATCTTTACCTGCAGCACGCAGTTGATTGCTTACCAGCGCATGCACTTCCTGGGCACGCGCGGCCGCATTGAGCTCGAGATTCCCTTCAACGCGCCGCCGGACCGGCCCACGCGCCTGTTCATCGACTCGACCGGCGATCTCTCGGGCAGCGGCATCACCACGGAGATTTTTCCCGTCGCCGATCAATACACGCTGCAGGGCGATGCCTTCGCTCGCGCCGTTTTCGACAACTCCGAGGTTCCCGTCCCGCTCGAGGACTCGATCGGCAACATGGCTGTCATTGAAGCCATCTTCGCCTCGGCGCGCTCGGGCGGATGGGAGACGCCGCACTCCTGACCGGCTTGCGCTGCGAAATCCGCGGGCTCCCGATGGCCCGCACTATTGCGCTCCGGCTGCGCACTCCTTGAGGTCGCGGCAGAAAGCGTCCATCCGCTCCGTGTCCGTATCCCAGGAAAACATGAACCGCGCCGCGCCTCCGATAAAGGTATAAAACCGCCAGCCGCGGCTGCGAACGCGCTCGAGGACCGGCTCCGGTGCGGAGATGAACACCGCGTTCGCTTCCACCGGCTGCGCCAGCCGGATGCCGGGGATGGCCGCGATCTGCGCGCCAAATCGCTGCGCGCACGCGTTGGCGTGGCGCGCATTGCGCAACCATGCGCCGCTCTCGAGCATGCCCACCCAGGGCGCGGAGAGAAAGCGCATCTTGGAGGAGAGCTGGCCGGCCTGTTTGCAGCGGTAATCGAAGTCGACTGCCAATTTGCGATCAAAAAAGAGAACCGCCTCGCCCACGGCCATGCCATTCTTCGTTCCACCAAAACACAACACGTCCACGCCGCTCTTCCAGGTCAACGCGGCCGGCGAGCAGTCCAGGCTCGCCGCAGCATTCGCGAAGCGCGCGCCATCCATGTGCAGCAAAAGCCCGTGCCGCTTGCACATGGCCGAGAGGTCGTGAAGCTCCTCGAGCGAATACACGCGCCCGGTCTCCGTGGCCTGCGTGACGGTGACCGCGCGCGGCTTGGGATAGTGAATATCCTGCCGCTTGGTGGCCAGCTCGTGAATCGACTGCGGGGTCAGCTTGCCTTCCGCGCCGGGAGCCACCAGCAGCTTGGAGCCGTTCGAGAAAAACTCGGGCGCGCCGCACTCGTCGGTCTCCACGTGCGCCTGATCGCAGCAGATCACGCCGTGGTACGACTGGCAGAGCGAAGCCAGTGCGAGCGAGTTGGCGGCCGTCCCGTTGAAAACGAAATAGACCTCGCACCCGGTCTCGAACAGATTGCGAAAGGCGTCGGCGGCGCGCTGGGTCCATGGGTCGTCTCCGTACGACGCCGCGTGGCCGCGGTTGGCCTCTTCCATCGCCCGCCACGCTTCGGGGCAAATGCCGGCGTTGTTATCGCTGGCAAACTGCTGCGCCAGTTCCTCTCGATCGATTTCAATCATGAACGTTCCTTCTGCACCACGCTCCGCGCCTCTGCGCCGCGAGCCGCTGCGCCGCAACTCGCTTGTGCATGCGCCTCTCATGAGCCGGCACGTTTCGCTTTCCGGATAAATTATTTCATTTGGCGCAGCGCCAGTCGGGCCGCGTGATAGCCGCACATGCCGTGCACGCCGCCGCCGGGAGACGTGGAGGCGGAGCACAGATACAGGCCAGGCGCGCCGGTTGCGTACCCGCGCACGGTTGGCCGGAAGAGGAGCTGCCGCAGGCCGATGGCTCCGCCGATAATGTCGCCGCCCTTGAGGTTTGCGTCCATGGCTTCGAGCGTTGCCGGCGCAGAAACGTGGCG
>JASHUF010000038.1 GCA_030040175.1 Acidobacteriaceae bacterium | reverse complement strand
CAGGCGCATTGACCGAGTTCACGATGGCCGTGTTCAGCGGGCCGGTATTGAGAAAGAGAAAGAACTCCGCGGCAAAGAGCGCGGGCACGGCCCACGCATGCGGCCCGAAGAAAAGCAGTACCCCGCAGGGCAGCGTGAGCGCCACGCTCCACGCGGAAACAAGGTACAGCGCGCGATGGTTCCGGCGCAGCCAGATCTGCGCTATCCATCCGCCCACCAGCGTGCCGACAATCCCGTCGATCACCGTGGTCGCGCCCACGGTCAGGCTGGCCTTGCCCATCGACATGCCCGCCACGCGGCGCAGAAACTCCGGCACCCACCAGGAGATGCCGCCCATGGCGAAGGTGAGCGTGGCCAGGCCGAAGGTCGCGGTGAGGAACGCCGGATTGCGGAAGAGGCCCGCAACCGTGTTTCGATCGAGCGTGGGCCGGATGTGGTCGGTCGATCCGCGCTCGGGCTCGCGGCCCCAAAAGATGTACAGCGCTGCGGCCAGAAAGCCGGGCAGCGCGCACACAAAGAACGGCGCCCGCCATCCCCATACTGAGCCGATCTGCCCGCCGGCCAGATAACCCAGCGCCGCGCCCACAGGAATGGCGATATAGAAGATCGAAAGAACGCGGTTGCGCTCGCGCTCAGGATAGAAATCGGCCAGCACCGCGGGAGCGAAAATGCCGAACGTAGCCTCGCCGATGCCCACCAGCGCCTGGCGCAGATAGAGGGTGGTGTAGCTGTGCACCCAGAGGGCGGCCAGCGTGGCCAGGCTCCAGAGCGTGGCGCCGGCAATGATGAGCGGCTTGCGCCGGAAGCGGTCGCCGAGCCATCCGGTCGCCGGGGCTGCGAACATGTAGACAAAAAAGAACGCCGTGCCCAGCGCGCCCATCTGCTGGTCGGTCGCGTGGAATTCGTGCTGGATGGGCAAAACTTCGCCCGAAAGAATATAGCGGTCAATGTAATTGAGCAGATTGAGCGCCAGCAGCAACCCCACCGTGCCCAGTGCGGGAGCGATGCGCGGACGCAGAGATTGCATCGACGTTGTCACAAGGCTCGCATCTCGCGTGAATCCACGAATACCACAACCGCAGCCCGGCAGCCCATTCTTCCCGCGCTACGCGGCCGGCCGCGGCCAGCGCGCTTCCACCGTGGTGCCGATGCCGCCCCGCGGCCGGAACTCGCCCTTCACCACCGCCCACACCGGATCGCAGGCCTTCACCACGTCTTCGAGCACCTGGTTGACGAGGTTTTCCTGAAAGATGCCAAGGTTCCGGTAGCTGAACAGATACTCCTTGAGCGACCTGAGTTCCAGGCAGCGCTCCCGCGGCATGTAACGGATGGTCAGGGTGCCGAAATCGGGCAGACCGGTCTTGGGACACACCGAGGTCAGCTCCGGATCGTCAATCGTAATCTCGTAGCCGGGAAACTGGTTCTGCCAGGTCTCGATGGCCGGGAATTCGAAGTCGAGCCCGGCTTTGGCGTGCTCGTCGGTGTAGCGGGGCGTTTCCACTCTCATGCAAATATTCTACGGTGAGCCGCACCACGAGAGTCAGTCGCGCGGAATCGCGCAGATCTCGATTCGCGGGGCAGAAGAGGTTCGCGCTCGCAGGCTCCGCATTTTTCCGCTTCTTAAACCCATGGTTTTGAGTCTTATATACTGACTTTGGTTAGGCGAATGGCGGATAAACAAAGGCAATCGAGCCGGCTCTGGCTCTGGATCGGCGCTGGGGTTGTCACCATTGCGGTCTTTTTTACAGCGCGCTCTCTGCTGCGCCTGCGGTTGCAGGTGCGCGTGGCCCAGGCGGAGCGGGAGGTGCTGCTGAGCACCGTGAGCACCAACGGGAAGGTCGAGCCGGAGGCGCCCTACCAGTTCTACAGCCCCCTTGCCACCACGGTGAAGTCGGCTTACGTTGAGACCGGCGACAAGGTACGCGCCGGCAAAGTGATGATCGTGCTCGACGACCTGGCTGCGCGCGCGCAGGTGGCCACGGCGGAGAGCGGCCTGAAGGCGGCGCAGACCGCGCTCGACGCCGCCCTGCACAGCGGCACGCAGCAGCAGCGCCAGGCCACGGAAGCGGAGATCGCGCAGGAGAAGCTTACCTGCGATCAGGCCCAGGCGAATCTCGACGCGCTCACCAGGCTGGTCGCCGCCGGCGCCGCTTCTCCCAGCGAAGTGACCGCAGCGCGCCAGCAACTGGACGCCGCCGACGCCAGCCTCAAGGCTTCGCAGCAGAGCCTGCACGACCGCTACTCGCAGGATGAGATCGCGCGCGCGCGGGCAGCGGTCTCTGAGGCTGAGGCCAATCTGGACGCGGCCCGCCAGGTGGAGGCGCAGACCATCATCCGCGCCACGGCGCCGGGCACCGTCTACAGCATGGACGCGACGCCCACCGAGTTCGCCGAGGCCGGCAAGCTCCTGCTGGAGATGGCCGACCTGAATCATGAACGCGTGCGCGCCTATTTTGACGAGCCCGACCTTGGCCGTCTCGCCGTGGGGCAGCCGATCTCGATCAAGTGGGACGCAAAGCCGGGCGAGGAGTGGCACGGGCACATTGAGCGGCTGCCCATCACCGTAATCACCTACGGCACGCGCACCGTGGGGGAGGTGCTGGTGCACATCGACGGTCCTGACACCGGCTTGCTCCCCGACACCAATGTGACCGTCACCGTTACCACCTCCAGCCAGCCCGACGCGTTGAGTGTTCCGCGCGAGGCCATCCATGTGGAGAACGGCAAGACATTCGTCTACAAAGTAGAGGGCGATGAGTTGGCGCGCACACCCGTGACCACGGGCACCTACAATCTCACCCGCCAGGCCGTTCTCTCCGGTCTGAAAGAAGGCGACCTGGTGGCCACCGGCACAATCAACGGGCAGCCTTTAGAGGAAGGCGTCCCCATCAGGGTTGAACGCTGATGCAGCGCCCGCCGGCCAGCTTGCGATTGAAGATGGTCATCGCCGGTGCGGTGCTTTGGGGCGCCGCTGCGGCGTGCGCCTCCAGTGGCTCCGCGCAAAGAGCCGCACTGGCGCAGATCGATGCTGCGCTTCAGGACGGCGAGGCCGACAAGGCGCTGGCCCTGGTCAATGCCCTTCCGCAGGCGGGCGCGAACAACGCCGAGGCGCAAAATCTCGAGTGCCGCGTGCGCTTCGCGCTGCAGGAGTGGAGCACCGCGGCCAGCGAGTGTCAGCAGGCGGTTGACCTGGACGGGGAAAACTCCGACTACCACATGTGGCTCGGACGCGCGCTGGGCGAATGGGCTGACCGGGCCACCTTCCTGAGCGCCTATTCGCTGGGCAAGCGCGCGCGCACCGAATTTGAAACCGCCGTGCGCCTCGATCCGCGCAATCCCGCGGCGCTGTCCGATCTGGGCACATTTTACAAGGACGCTCCCGCGCTGATGGGAGGCGGCCTGGACAAGGCCGAGGGCGTAGCCGATCGACTGGACAGTGTCGAGCCTGCACGCGCCCATCAGCTTCGCGGTGAACTCGGCGAGCAGCGCAAGGATTACGGCGCTGCCGAACGCGAGTTCAAGCAGGCCGTGGCCACCAGCGCGCATCCGGCGCTGGAGTGGACCGTGCTCGCCTCGTTTTACCGGCGCCGGCAGGAGTGGCCGCAGATGGAGTCGGCCATCCATAGCTGCGTCGCCGCTACCGCCCGCGATCCCGCTGCCGGCGTCGCCCTTTACGATGGCGCAGGCGTGCTCATCAAAGCCAGGCGCGATCCGGAACTGGCCGCCCAAATGCTCGAGGATTATCTCGCCGGCAGCTCCAAGACCGACGAGGCTCCTGCGTTTGTGGCCCATTGGCGCCTGGCGCGCCTGCTTCAGCAGCTGGGCGACAGCGCCGGGGCCCGGCGGGAGCAGGTCGCCGCTTACGCGCTGGCGCGCGACTACAAGCCCCCGCAGGAACATTGACTTCAACCCATGACGCCCACGCCGCCGCACAATCCGCACCGCAGTCCCGCTGCCGCCAAGGCGCGCGTGCTCGCGCCCGCGGCGATTCTCGCGGCGCTGCTTTCGCCCGCTCTTGCGCCGGCGCAGGTCTCGCTCACCACCGTGGTTGAGCTCGCGCAACAAAACAGCTCCGCGGTTAAACTCGCCGATGCCGATGTGGCCAGGGCGCGTGCGCAACTGGCCGAAAGCCGCGACGCCTTCATCCCCTCGCTTTCCTTCGGCTCCGGCCTTCCCGCATTTCCTGAAGTCGGCTTTACCGGCAACCTGCCCACCATCTGGGATGCCACCGTGCATTCGATGGTCCTCAGCCTGCCGCAAATGCGCTATGCGCAGGCTGCGCGCATGGGACTGAAGGCCGCGCAGCTCAACCAGGCGGAGGCGCGCGACCAGGTCGCGCTCGACGCCTCTCAAGCCTACATCGAGCTCGACACCGTGCAGGCGGAGCTGGCGGCGGCCCAACAGCAGGAGGGCTACGCTGCCAAGTTGGTTGACATTGAGCAGCAGCGCACCGAAGCCGGCGTCGATTCGCTGGCGCAGCTTCTTCAGGCCCAGCTCACGGCGGCGCAGCTCAAGCTGAGCCGCCTGCATCTTGAAACCCGCGCCGCCACACTCTCCCATCAACTCGCCGCGCTCACCGGCCTGCCTCTTAACTCCATCGCGCCCGATCACGCCAGCATTCCTGAGATTCCGACGGTAACCGGAGATACCGCGCCCCGCTCCACGCCCGCGCTCGACTCGGCCGAGCTGCTGGCAACCTCGCGCGCGCGCGCAGCCAAGGGCGATCAGGAGCGCGTCTGGTTTCCGCAGATTGTCTTCGGCGCGATTTACAACCGCAATACCACCATTCTGAACAACATCGACAACTACTACTATCGGCCGCTGCCGGCCGATAACTTCAGCTCGGGATTCAATATCAATCTGCCCCTATTCGATGCCGGCATGCGCGCCCAGGCGCGCGAGTCGGCCGCCGAAGCACTCCGCGCCCGCGTGGAGGCCGAGCAGGCGCGCAAGCAGAACGACGTCCGGATCGCCGAGCTCGACGGAACCCTGCGCGAGCTCGATGCGCAGGCCGAGGTCGCCAGCCTCAAATCGCAGCTTTCGGCCGAGCAGTTGAAGACCGTTCTGGCGCAGATCGAATTCGGCAACGGCGCCGGCAACCAACCCGGTGCGGCGCCGCAGACCACGCCGGCTGCCGAGCAAAGTGCGCGCATCGACGAGCGGCAGAAGTATATCGACTCGCTCGAAGCCTCGCTCGAGCTTGCCAAAGCCCGCCTGAATCTGCTCCACGCGCTGGGCCTTATGCAGAACTGGCTCAATGAGTTGCATGGCAAGTAACACGGGGGTGCAAAAATCATCTAAGCAGGTGTGGGAATGTTAAAATAAGAGGGATGCCTATGCCTCTGAAGACGCTGCTTCTCAACCCGCCTTCCTTTGAGAACTTCGACGGCGGCGCAAGTTCCCGCTGGCCTGCGACGCGCGAGATCGAGTCGTACTGGTACCCGGTGTGGCTCGCCTACCCGGCCGGAATGCTCGAAGGTTCGCGCCTGCTCGATGCGCCCCCGCACCACGTCTCCGCGCAGGAAACCATCCGGATCTGCAAGGATTACGAGTTCCTGGTGCTCTTCACCTCCACCGTTGGCTGGGAGGGTGACCAGCGCCTGGCCGAGGCCATCAAGGCGGCCCATCCGTCGATACGCATCGCCTTTGTAGGCCCGCCGGTCACCACCGATCCTGACCGCGCCCTCAATGAATGCCCGGTGCTCGACTTCATCTGCCGGCGCGAGTTCGATTATTCCATCGTCGAGTTCGCCAACGGCAAGCCGCTCAATGAAATTCTCGGCATCAGCTATAAGAAGGACGGCAAGATCGTTCACAACCCCGACCGCCCGCAGGTGGAAGACCTCGACGCCATGCCCTGGGTCACCACCATCTACAAGCGCGACATGGATGTGACCCGCTACAACGTGCCCTTCCTGCTGCACCCCTTTATCGCGCTTTACTCCACGCGCGGCTGCCCCGCGCAGTGCACCTTCTGCCTGTGGCCGCAGACCCTGAGCGGCCACGCCTGGCGCAAACGCTCTTCTGACGATGTGGCCGCCGAGCTCGCCTGGGCCAAGCAGAACTTCCCCGACGTAAAGGAATTCTTCTTCGACGACGACACCTTCAACATCCAGAAGGGCCGCACCATCGAGCTCTGCCAGAAGCTCAAGCCCCTCGGCCTCACCTGGAGCTGCACCTCGCGCGTAACCACCGACCGCGAAACCCTCAAGGCCATGAAGGAAGCCGGCTGCCGGCTCCTCATCGTCGGCTTCGAATCCGGCGATCCGCAGATTCTCAAGAACATCAAGAAGGGCGCCAC
>JASHUF010000353.1 GCA_030040175.1 Acidobacteriaceae bacterium | reverse complement strand
CATGGCCACGCGCACCATCGAGAACAAGCGCGACCGGCTGGCTACCATCCTGGTCACGCCCTTCATGACCTGCTCGGCGCGCCTGCCGGTTTACCTGCTGCTCATCGCCGCCTTCATTCCCAACCTCTATTACCTGCACGGCGTTCTCGGCCTGCGCACGCTGGTGATGCTGGGCCTCTATGCGGCCGGCTTTGTGGCCGCGTTCACCACCGCGCGGCTGCTCAAGAGCTCCATCCTCAAATCGAGCGAAACCCCGTTCATTCTGGAGCTGCCGCAGTACCGCATGCCCACGCTGCGCTCGCTGGCTCTGCGCCTGATTGACCGCGGGCGCATCTTCATGCGGACCGCGGGCACGGTGATTGTCTCCGTGGTTCTGGCGCTGTGGGTGCTCGCCCATGTTCCGCTGGTGCACTCGGCTGCGGGAACCGTCACCGCGCCGGAGCTCGCCGCGAGCCTGATCGGGCGGCTCGGCCATTTCATTGAGCCGGTCATCGCGCCGCTGGGCTTCAACTGGAAAATCGGCATTGGGCTGCTCTCGAGCGTGCTGGCCCGCGAGGTGATGGTGAGCACCATGGGCACACTCTACGGCGCCGATCCGAGCACGCAGTCGCTCAGCCTGCAAACCGCGCTCCATCACGACATGACCCTCGGCGGCGCGCTGGCGCTGATGATCTTTTTCGCCTTCGCCATGCAGTGCACGTCCACCATTGCTGTGGTCAAGCGCGAGACCAACAGCTGGAAGTGGCCGGCGGTGCAGTTTGTTTATATGCTCGCTCTCGCCTACGGCGCCGCATTCTTGGTCAATCACCTGACCATGGCGATCATCGGATGAAGGCGGGATTCTCAGCGGCTGCTCCATTCAAAAGCGCGAGCACACCGTCTTTCCGCGCCCTCGGGGAGCACCAGTAACTTTTCGCCGGGCGTGTGGACGGGGCGATTGTCATTTATTTGTCGCGCCGCAGCATGAAACTTCTCAAAATTGAGATAATTCCTTTCAATCGGGGCCGGCAGGGCAGAGACGAAAAAGGCGAGATCAGCTTCAGTGCCAGAGGGAACATAGAGACTACAAATTGACGACGCGCCTCCGCATCTGCTGTGCCTGGGAGCACCATCATGCCCGGGAGGAGCCTTATGACGACCGCGTATATCAACCGGATCGCGACGGCTGTTCCGCCACACGACGTACACAGGGCCTTCGTCGATATTGCCATGACGCTTCTTCCCGGGGAGACCGAGCGCAATCTTTTTCGCCGCATGGTGCGCATGTCTCAAATCGAGCACCGGTATTCTGTGCTCGAGCCCGTGGCCGCGAACAACGGCACGTGGAGCGACGCAGAGGGCTTGTATGTGCCCGGAAATTTTCCGCCTACGACGCGGCGCATGGAGGTGTTCGAACGCTTTGCTCCTCAACTCGCGCGCTGCGCCCTGAATAAGCTGGCTGTGAGCGAAGAGGAGCGCCGCGCCGTTACGCATGTGATCGTGACTTCGTGCACGGGGCTCTACGCGCCGGGCCTCGACTTCGACATTGTCGAGCATCTCGGCCTCAACCGGTCAGTCGAGCGGACGATGATCGGCTTCATGGGCTGCTACGCCGCGGTCAATGCGCTGAAGTCGGCCCATCACATCATCCGGTCGGAACCGGGGTCCCGGGTTCTGATTCTCAATCTCGAGCTTTGCACGCTGCACATGCAGGAAACCCCCAATCTGGAACAGCTCCTGTCTTTCCTGCTCTTCGCTGATGGCTGCGCGGCGAGCCTGGTGAGTGCACGGCCGCAGGGACTGGCCATAGACAGCTTCCTTGCCCTGCAGATTCCCGGGAGCAGCCGGTTGATCACCTGGCGCATACGCGAACTTGGCTTTGACATGCACCTTTCCGGCCAGGTTCCTGGCGAGCTTCGCCGCGCGCTTGAGGCCGCAGGCAGCGCGGTTACGCGCGGAAACGATCCAGCTTCTATCGATCTATGGGCGGTCCATCCCGGGGGACGCACGATTCTCGACGCGGTTGAAAAAGGCATGGGGCTAAAGCCGGAAGCCCTCGCCGACTCCCGCCTGATTCTTGCCCGATTCGGCAACATGTCTTCCGCGACCGTCATGTTCGTCCTGCAGCAGATGATGCGGCGCGCACGGCGGGGTGAGCAGGGATGCGCCATGTCTTTCGGCCCGGGCGTGGCTGCGGAGACGATGCTGTTCCATGCCGCGTGAGATGACCAGCGCATGGATGAATCTATGAGCTCGTCCAGCCTTCGCGGTTCGTCCGCCGTCTCCCGGCCCAACGACAAGCGGCGCATCGCGGCGCATTATGACGTGATCACTGCCTACTACCGCTCCTTCTGGGGCGAGCACCTGCACCATGGATACTGGATTCGCGGGAATGAATCCAAGGAGGAGGCGCAGGAACAGCTTGTCGAGCATCTGGCCGGATTGGCGAACATGGAGGAAGGTGCGCGCGTGCTCGACATCGGTTGCGGCATCGGCGCCAGCAGCCTTTATGTGGCGCGGAAGCACCATGTCCGGCCGACCGGCATCACCATTTCTCCGGCACAGGTAGAAATGGCGCGCAAAGCCGCGGCCGAAGCCAAGGTAGATGCCGAGTTTCTTTTGATGGACGCCGAAGCCATGGATTTCGCGCAGCCCTTCGACGTCCTCTGGTCGATTGAATCGATCTCCCACTATTACGACCGCAAAAAGTTTTTCTCTCTTGCGGCGCAGTTCCTCAAACCCGGCGGCGTGTTTGCGTTCACCGATTGGTTCAAAAGGCCCGGGCTTTCCCCCGCGCAAACGCGCAAACACATCGCTCCCATCGAGCGCGGCATGCTTTGCAAGCTCGAAACCATGGACGACTACGAATCCTATCTTGCCGCGAGCGGCTTCACGATCGAGCATCGCCGGGACTTGACGCCACAATGCGCGAAGACCTGGGATGTCGGCTTAAGCCTCATCGCCGACAAGGGCTTATGGGCGCTTGCCGCCAAACTCGGGATGGGGTTTCCCACGTATCTGAACGCATTCCGTTTCCTGCGCGCAGGGTTTCGTTCCGGCAACTTCGTCTACGGGCTCTTCGTGGCGCGCAAGCCGATCCTTCGTGAACCCGTGAAACACTGAAGAGGATGCCGCGCGGCAGCATCGCCGGTGCTGCGAATCCGGCCTTGGACGCTCCGGCACAAGCCGGCACGGCGCGGGAAAAGACGAACGGCCGGAAGCGCAGGCATCCGCCGCGCCCCGGCCGTTCGAGGAGGCCACACAGGCTTTCGTTCTTTCCTTGAAACCACTGTCGCACAAAAGAGCGAAATTCTACGCAAAACTATGCCAGGAAAAATGGTGAATTGCGGCGCCGGCGCTTCTGACCGATCGACCGGAAATGGGCTCGGGACTGACCCTGCCCGCCGCCGCTCGCGGTTTCATTGCCCGGCAGGATCATAATTCAGATTCTGGCCGAGCCAGCGCTCGACTTCCTCCACGCTCATGTCTTTACGCGCGGCGTAATCGGCCGCCTGGTCGCGGCCGATCTTGCCCAGCGAGAAATAACGCGACTGCGGATGGGCGAAGTAAAGCCCACTTACGCTCGATCCGGGCCACATGGCGAACGACTCGGTCAGCCGGATTCCCGTATTCGCCTCCACGCCGAGCAGGCGCCACAGCGTGCCTTTTTCCGTGTGATCGGGGCAAGCGGGATAACCCGCGGCGGGGCGGATGCCGCGATATTTCTCATGAATCAGATCTTCGGCACTCAGGCTTTCTCCGCATCCGTAGCCCCATTCTTCGCGCACGCGCTTGTGCAGGCATTCGGCGAAGGCTTCGGCCAACCGGTCGGCGAGGGCCTCGGCCATGATGGCGTTGTAATCGTCGTGCCGGCTCCGGAATTGGTCGCACAGGTCCTTGAGACCGATGCCGCTGGTCACGGCGAACGCACCGATGTGATCGGGCAGCCCCGTATCTCGGGGTGCAATGAAATCAGCCAGCGAGCGGCACGGCTCGCTTTCATTCTTCTCCGCCTGCTGGCGCAGGAAATGGAAGCGCGCGAGCACGCGGTCTCGCGTTTCGTCCGCGTACAGCTCAACGTCGTCCTCCTGGGCGTTCGCCGGAAAAAATGCATACACACCGCGCGCGATCAGGAGCTTTTCTTCAATGATTGTGTCGAGCAGGGCGTTGGCCTCGGCCAGAAGCTGGCGCGCCTGTGCTCCCTGTTTTTCGTCGTCGAGGATGCGCGGATAAACGCCCTTCAGCTCCCAGGTGTGGAAGAAGGGCGTCCAGTCAATAAATGCGCGCAGCTCCGCCAAGGGAAAATCGTCGAACACGCGCACTCCGGTGAACGCAGGCGCCGGAATGTCTTCTGCCCGCCACGCGATGGGCGTGCGGCGGGCGCGCGCCGCCTCAAGCGAGACCAGCTTGAAGCGCGGCGCGGCGTAGCTGCGGCGCAGGGCTTCATAATCGGCAAGGTGTTGCGCCACAAAGGCCGGCCTGCTCTCGTCGCTGAGAAGGCTCGTGGTGACGGGCACGGCGCGGCTGGCGTCGAGCACGTGCACCACCGGCTCGCGATATTGGGGAGCGATCTTCACCGCGGTGTGGGCGCGGCTGGTGGTGGCGCCGCCAATGAGCAGCGGCAGCGTGAATCCCTGACGCTCCATCTCCCGCGCCACGTGCACCATCTCGTCGAGCGAGGGCGTAATCAGCCCGCTGAGCCCGATCAGGTCAGCATTCTCTGCCTTGGCGCGCTCGAGAATCTTTTCCGCCGGCACCATGACGCCCAGGTCGATGACCTCGTAGTTGTTGCAGGCCAGCACCACGCCGACAATATTTTTGCCGATGTCGTGCACGTCGCCTTTCACCGTGGCGAGAACGATCTTTCCCTGCGTCTTCACCGCCTGGCCGGCCGCGGCCATCGAGGCTTTTTCCTCCTCCATAAAAGGGGTGAGATAGGCAACGGCCTTCTTCATCACACGCGCCGACTTGACCACCTGGGGCAGAAACATCTTGCCGGCGCCGAAAAGATCGCCCACTACGCCCATGCCCGCCATCAGCGGCCCTTCGATGACGGCAAGCGGCCGTCCAAGCTTCACCCGCGCTTCTTCGGCGTCGGCCTCGATGTACTGATCGATTCCCTTCACC
>JASHUF010000352.1 GCA_030040175.1 Acidobacteriaceae bacterium | reverse complement strand
GCCCATCCGGCGAATGGCCCAGTTGGTCGAAGTTGCGGCGAGCGGCAGCAGCAACAGGTACGTACCCATGCCTGCCATGATGAAACGCCGCTTGGTTACATCGTCCAGCATGGATTGGATGCTGAAGTTGTTGTAGAGCGCCACCCAGGTGAGCATGTGCAGGGAGGCATAGAAAAAGACGAACAACCCCAACAGCCGCCGGAAACGGATGAGCCACGCCAGATGGATCGAAAGCCTGCGCATCGGCGAGATGGCCAGCGTGATGGCCAGCATCCACAGCGCGGTCAGCCCCGTGGTATTGGCGATCTCCGCCGTCGCATCGGGACTGAGGTTGTTGGTGATCGCGCCCCGGACCAGGAATCCGAATGGAGCCAGGCAGGCAAGCCAGACAAGCGTCTTCAGGGCGATCAGGGTTGAGCGCCTCATAACCATCCGGCCCGCGATGGAGGCTACACGCTCTTGCTGCTTCACGTCGGCGGCTTGATTGGCTGGCATCGGCGCTGTCAATAGTATTTGCGCAGGTTCATGCCCTGGTACATGGACGCAACCTGGTCTCCGTAGCCGTTGAACATGAGCGTTTCGCGCCACTGCGCGTAAAAGGGCAGGCCGATGCGCCGCTCCCGCTTCTGGCTCCAGCGGGGATGATCCACGCTTGGATTCACGTTCGAATAGAATCCGTATTCGTCCGGGGCCATATCGTTCCAGGTGGTGGATGGCTGCTTTTCGACGAAGCGGACGGTGACGACGGATTTGGCGGATTTGAAGCCGTATTTCCACGGGATCACGATGCGCACCGGCGCGCCGTCCTGGTTGGGCAGCGTTTCGCCGTAGAGCCCGAAGGTGAGCAGCGTGAGCGGGTTCAGGGCTTCATCCATGCGCAGGCCCTCGCTGTACGGCCAGTAAATGGTCGATTCGCCGGACCATTTCTCCACGTGGTGATCGTAGTACGAGAGGAACTGCACGTACTTCGCGCTGGGCAGGGGATCGCACTGCTTGATGAACTCCGAGAGCGAGTAGCCCACCCACGGAATCACCATGCTCCACGCCTCCACGCAGCGGTGCCGGTAGACGCGGTCTTCGAGCGGACGCAGCTTGAGCAGATCATCAATGTCGAAGGTCAGCGGCTTGGCCACCTTGCCTTCCACTTTTACTGTCCAGGGGCGTGTGGGCAGCCCGCCCGCATTTTTCGCCGGGTCGCCCTTGTCTACGCCGAACTCGTAAAAGTTGTTGTAGTGCGTGATGTCCGCGAAGCTGGTGAGTTGCTCACCGGTGGTGGTCAGGGGTGAAGAAACGGTCTGGAGCCTGGTTTCGGCAAAGGCCACTTTGTCCGGCTCAATCACTTGGGCCACGCGGTCTGCCGCCAGCGCCACTGCGCCCGCGGCCACGGCGCCGCGCAAAAAGCGGCGCCGGCTGAGGAACTGCCGATAAGCCCCCAAAGGCGTAATTTCGGAAGACGGAATAGCGGACGGCTTGCCGATCAGCATAGGCGACCTCGCGGCGGAAGGCCGCATTAGTTAGACACTCCATATGGCTGCGAAGTTACAACCGCGCTCCGGATTCTTTAGGCGTACAGAAAACCGCGGTAGGTGGGACTGCGCGAAGAAAGCCGGATCCTTGCCTCACGCCGGTTGCGAACGCTTTGCAAAAGGCCACTCATTCCGCCGCCACGCGCGTGCGAGATAGATGGCCGTGCCCGCGCCGGCAATGCCCGCCGCAACCGCCAGCCCCCACAACGCGTGCTCGCGATAGACGAGCAGGAAGAGGAATCCGGCCAAAGCCGCGAGCGGCGGCAGCGGGTAGAGCGGCATGCGGAAGGGCCGCTCCAGCTCCGGCCGCTGCACGCGCAGCAGCATCGCGCCTGCCTGCTGCAGGCTGAACTGCAGCAGGATGCGCGTAATTACCAGCAGCGTGATCACCTGCTGCAGCGAAAAGAAGCAGAACACGAAGCCTGCCGCGCCCAGCGCCACCAGCGAGCGGTGGGGAATTCCATACTTAGGATGAACCTTGCCCAAAAAGAGGAAAAAATTGCCGTCGCGCGCCGCGGCGTAGGGCACGCGCGAGTAGCCGAGCAGCACGGAAAACACCGAGGCAAACGCGGTCCACACGATGAGTCCGGCAATCGTATAACCGGCCCATCGCCCGAAGGCCGAACGCGCGATGTCCGCCACCAGCTGCACGCGCAACACCGCGCTCCCGGCCGCATGCGCCGCTGCGCCACGCAGCGAAGGCAGCACGGCCAGGTTCATCGCCAAATAGAATGCCGCCACCAGCAGCACGGAAAGCAGAATTGCGCGCGGAATGGTCTTCTCCGGCCGGCGCACCTCGCCGCCCAGAAAGCTGATGTTGTAATAGCCCCAATAACAATAGGTAGCCAGCAGCGTTCCCGCGGCCAATCCGTTGCGCGCGGCGATAAACCCGAGCGGCGGCGCGGCGGGCATGTGCCAGCCTCCGGTGACTGCCGCGTGCGCAAACCCGGAGACGATCACGCCGGCCAGAGCCGCCATCACGCCGGCAAACAGCACCCACGCGAGGCGCGTGATGGAGCTCAGGTTGCGGTAGAGCAGCCCGGTCACAAGGGCGCAGGCCGCGGCAGCGGCAAAGTTCGCGTAGTGGAGCGCGGGCCACGCGGCCATGGGCGCGGCGTCAAGGCCGGGCCAGAAGACGGCGAGAAAACCCGAAAGCCCAATGCAGCCTGACGCAATCGAGAGCGGCGCGGTAAAACCCACCTGCCACACGTAGAGAAAGCTCAGCCAGTTGCCTGCGCCGCGCGGCCCGTAGATTTCGCGCAGGTACGCGTACGAGCCGCCTGCGCGCGGAAAGGCAGCACCCAGCTCCGCCCACACCAGGCCGTCGGCCACGGCGATAGCCGCTCCCAAAACCCATGCCCACACGGACAGCCGGAAGCCCGCCGCGGCGATCACCAGCGGCATGGTGATGAACGGCCCCACACCGATCATCTCCAGCAGGTTGAAGAGCACCGCCGAGCGCAGGCCGATGCGCCGGAGGAGAGGTTCGCTGTGCGCGGAGCTGGGCGAGGGAAATGCCATGGAGCCAATATGCTCAACGGATTGTACACTGGCTTGAGAACCTGGTTTCGCTAGCATGGTCCTTCCCATTCGACTGCACTGGTCCACCGCCTGCACGGCTCTCGCCCTCCTTATTCTTTCCGGCGCGCGCGCTTTCCGGCTTACCGCACAGCAGGCCGCAGACCCTGCTGCGGAGAGC
>JASHUF010000351.1 GCA_030040175.1 Acidobacteriaceae bacterium | reverse complement strand
GTGGCCGTGGGCGCGGCGGTGCAGGCGGGCGTGCTGGCGGGCGAAGTGAAGGACCTGCTGCTGCTGGACGTGACGCCGCTGACGCTGGCCATTGAGACGCTGGGCGGCGTGGCCACGCCCATGATTCCGCGCAACACGACCATTCCGACCAAGAAGACGGAGACGTTCTCGACGGCGGCCGATTCGCAGACCGAAGTCGAAGTGCACGTCCTGCAGGGCGAGCGGCCCATGGCGGGGCAGAACCGCACGCTGGGCAAGTTCAAGCTGGGCGGCATTCCTCCGGCGCCGCGCGGCGTGCCGCAGATCGAGGTCACGTTCGACATCGACGCCAACGGCATTCTGAACGTGACGGCGAAGGACAACGCCACGGGCAAGGATACGCGCATCACGATCACGTCGAGCTCCGGCCTCTCGAAAGAAGAGGTCGAAAAAATGGCCAAGGAGGCCGAGTCGCACGCGGCTGAGGACAAGGAGAAGCGCGAGGAGATTGAAGCGCGCAACTCGTTGGACGGGCTGGTTTACAACATCGAGAAGATGCTGAAGGATTCCGGCGAGAAGGTGGCGGCCGCGGACAAGACGGAAGTCGAGTCGGCGCTGGCTGAAGCCAAGAAGACGCTTGCGGAGGGCTCGCCTTCGGTGAAGGATCTGCGCGCGGCGCAGGAGAAGCTGACGCAGGCAAGCCACAAGCTGGCCGAGGTGCTCTACAAGGCGAATGCTTCTCAGGCGCAGGGTCCGGCGGCCGGCGGAGCCTCGGACGGAGCTTCCGGCGAGGCAAAGAAGGATGAAGGTGTCATCGACGCCGAGTACGTGGACGTGGACGACAAGAAGTGAAGCGGAGCTGGCGCGGTTAGCGGAGCTAGCGGAGTTAGCAAGCGGGGTGGGCGGCAAACAATAAGCCCACCTCGCTTTGTCGCATCAAGAAATTGGAGCTGCTCAATGTTGCGAGGCCAAAAAAGATCAATCGTAATCTTAGTTTGGATTGCGATGACGGCGATTACTATAGCGTTTGTTGTTTTCTGCAATCTGGGCAACTCTGCAGTTATAAGTTTTTGGAGTAGCTTAAGTGTGCAATCTAGTACGCTTGCTACGTGGATCACTGCACTTGCAACCGTAGGGCTGATATATGGAATCTTTGTGGCGAAGCAGTCCATGAACGAATATGCTCAAACTGCTGCCTTTCAGCGAACCTATGACCAGTTTAATGCTCCGAATTTGCGCCACGCTCGCGCCGTCTTTGCTAAGACCCATTGGGGGCGTGTCGAAAGGGGCGGGATCGACAAGATTAAGGACAATTATCTTCCGCAACAAGGCTGGCAGGTTGTCAATCTGCTCAACAGCATTGCGCATCTCGTGATCACGGATCGAATCAGATTCGAGGATGCGCTATTTGCATACGGGCAGCATGTTCAATTGATATGTTCTCGCTGGAGACATCTTCTAGCTGATGAGTGCCGAGAGGGACAGTTCAAGCCATTGCTTGATCTTTGTGCGGGAATTGATGCTTCTCCTCAAAGGTTCGTAAGAAATGACATTGAGCGAGAATTCGCGCCGGCTCAAGAGGCATTCTGGAGGAGTGAGGCAGCACTCGATCCGAGCGCAAAGGCTGAGGACGACATTGAATGGCCTAAAGAGTAGTCGCAAAGGATAGAACGGCTCAGGCTCTGGGCTGGGAGGCGACGATGGATTACGCGAAGATCATCACGATCGATCCGGGCAAGCGCAGCGGCAAGGCGTGTGTGCGCGGCACGCGCATAACCGTCTACGACGTCCTCGATTATCTGGCCGCCGGAATGACGCAGGAGCAAATCCTTGCCGATTTCCCGGATTTGACCGAAACCGACATCCGCGCCTGCCTCGCCTACGCTGCCGATGCCGAGCGCAGAGTTGAGATTGTGCAACTGTGAAGCTCCTGTTCGACGAGAACCTTTCGCACCGGCTGGCGAAGGCGCTGGAGGACGTTTACCCCGGCTCGGTTCATCCCAGGGATTGCGGCCTGCGCGGTGCTTCCGACGAGGAAATATGGCGCTACGCGAAGGACAACGGGTTTGTGATTGTGTCTAAAGATTCCGATTTTTCTGAGAGGAGCGCGTTGCTTGGCAGCCCGCCCAAAGTAATCTGGCTGCGCGTGGGAAATTGCACCACTACGCGCGCTGCGTCTGTCTTGCGGAATGCCACTGAGCAACTTCATGCCTTCGAGAACGAAAGCGAGGGCTGCCTGGTGCTCACCTATCCGCGTTCCCGGTAGATGAGTCAGGTGGGATGAGACAAAAGGGGAGATCAAGCGACATATAAAAATGGCCACAACGACCAACAAGGACTATTACGCGACGCTGGGCGTGAAGAAGACGGCCACGCAGGAGGAGATCCGCAAGGCCTTCAGGAAAGCTGCGCGCAAATACCATCCCGACGTGAATCCCGGCGACAAGAAGGCGGAGGAGAAGTTCAAGGAGATCTCCGAGGCCAACGACGTTCTGAGCGACGAGAAGAAGCGCAAGATTTACGACCAGGTGGGGTTTTATTCGGACCAGATCGATCCCGCGCAAGCCGAGGCCTATGCGCGCCAGCAGCAGGCGGGCGGCGGGCAGCACGGGCGCGTGGATTTCGACGGGTTCGATTTTTCCGGCTTTCAGGGCGGGCCGAGCGCGCAGAGCGGCGCCGGCTCCTCCACATGGGGCAGCTTCAAGGACATTTTTTCCGGGATATTTTCCGGGGCACAGCACCCGCAGGCGCCGCACGGGCCGCAGCCTGGGACAGATCTTGAGTACCAGGCCACGGTGGATTTCTGGACGGCGATCCGCGGCGGGCAGGCGCGCATCCAGATTCATCGCCAGGAGACGTGCCCCACCTGCCACGGGCAAACGTATACGGGCGGGCCGATGGTGTGCCCGGAGTGCAATGGCACGGGACAGGTGACGCAGATGGGCGGGCGGATGAAGTTCAACATTCCCTGCCCGCGCTGCAACGGCACGGGACGCATCACCAATGCCTGCCCCACCTGCCACGGCGAGGGCACGGTGAGCCGCGCGGAGACGGTGGATTTCCGCATCAAGCCGGGCACGCGCGACGGGCAGCGGATTCGCCTGCAGGGCAAGGGCAATGCGGGCGTGAACGGCGGGGCGGCGGGCGATCTTTTTCTGATTGTGCGCACGGGCACGCACCCGGTTTTCAATCGTGTGGGTGACGATATTCAAATCTCCGTGCCGGTGACGGTGGCCGAGGCCTCGCTGGGGGCGAAGGTGGAGGTGCCCACGATCGATGGGCGCGCGCAGTTGAAGATTCCTCCCGGGACGCAGAGCGGGCAGAAGCTGAGGATGCGCGAGCGGGGCGTGGAGAACGCGCAAAATCCGGGCCAGCGCGGCGATGAGATTGTGACGGTGGAAGTGGTTGTGCCGCACCTGAACGACGAGCGCAGCCGCGAGATCATGCGTGAACTGGGGCGGCTGAACCCGGATGATCCGCGGGCGGGGCTGTTTGAGAAGGTGTGAAGAGGCAGGGAACAGGGAACAGGGAACAGGGAGCAGGGAACAGGGAGCAGGGAGCAGGGAACAGAAGATCGAAGCCAACAATCTGAGCTCATTTTCGAGAATGGCGATGAGTGCGAAGAGAAAATCGAAAGGCGCGTACATGATTTCGGCGGTGGCCGAGATGTACGAGATTCATCCGCAGACGCTCAGGCTCTACGAGCGCGAGGGGCTGCTGAAGCCGTCGCGCACTGAGGGCAACACGCGGCTCTATACGGACGAGGATCTGGAACGGCTGGAGTTCATCCTCAACCTGGCGCGCGACCTGGGCGTGAACATCGCCGGCATCGCCATCATCCTGCAGATGCGCGAGCGCATGGAGGAGATGAACCGGCAGATGCAGAGCTTTGTGGAGTACGTGCGCTCGGAGATGCTCACACGTTTCCAGCAGGGCGCACCCAGCGCACCGGGAGCCATTGTGCCCATGCGCAGGCCTGTCGTGATGCCGAAGGCGTCCGGGCCGCGCCAGCCGGCGGAGCGAGGATAGGATCGCGCTATCCCACCCTTGGCGCAAGAACAAAGGCGCGCCAAGGACGGGGCACCCGTTTTCGGCAGTGTCTGACGAATCGAAAAAAGACACTCTTGGGAGTACAGAAACGTCCCTCAGGGGTTAAAACCCGTCCGTTTTTG
>JASHUF010000350.1 GCA_030040175.1 Acidobacteriaceae bacterium | reverse complement strand
TGTTCGCAGGACGGCAGGTGATGTTCAAGGCGCGCTACCGCGGGTTGGGACCGACGCATAAGACCGCCGACCTGCGCACGGGAACCTTCGAATATTTCATTACCGAGCGCACCTGCCTTTTCAGCTCCAACCGCTCCGGGCAGCCCATCCGCGCCAATCTGCACTACGTGCCCTGGCCGCTCGAAGAGGCAGAGGCGGAGATCGAATGCAACGACCTGCCCTCGACGGTGGGCCTGGAGCTGCCGCACCTCGATCCGGTCCTGCACTACACGCGGCGGCTGGCCGTCTACATCTGGCCCACGGAGCTGGCGCGGCCCACGCTCGCCGGGAGGCCGGTGACGGTGGCGGCTTCGCCCTCGGGATAGTCGCGCGGCCGGGCTCAGGAGTGCGGACGGTCCCCGCGCGCACTTGTCTTCTCTTCCCATGCACGTGTTGCGTCACCCTATAATCATGGATGAAGGCATGTCTGTGTGTAGAGGAAGATGAACGAAAATGGGCAGTTAGACGGACGCATCGCCCTGGTTACGGGGGCTTCGCAGGGCATCGGCCGGGCCTGCGCCCTCGAACTCGCCCGTGCGGGAGCCACCGTGGCGCTGGCGGCGCGCAACCAGGCTAAACTGGCCCAGGCGGTGAGCGAAATTGAAGCGGCCGGCGGCAAAGCGGCGGCGTTTGCGCTCGATGCGGCCAGCGAAGACTCGATCAAAGCCGCGGCCAAGGCCGTGCTCGAACGCTTCGGCAAAGTGGAGATCCTGGTGAACAACGCCGGCATCACCCGGGACGGGCTGATGCTGCGCATGAAGCGCGCCGACTGGGATGACATTCTGACCACGAATCTGACCGGGGCGTTTCTCCTGACGCAGGCCCTTCTGAGCCCGATGCTCAAGAACCGCTGGGGGCGGATCATTCACATTTCGAGCGTGGTGGGACGGACGGGCCAGGCGGGCCAGGTGAATTACGCCGCCTCGAAGGCGGGTCTGATCGGCATGATGCGGGCGATGGCGCGCGAGGTGGCGTCGCGCGGGATCACGGTGAACGCCGTGGCGCCGGGCTACATTGAAACGCCCATGACCGCAGTGCTGAACGAGGAGCAGCGCCAGGCGATGCTGGCCGGGATTCCCCTGGGGCGCGCGGGCACGGACCGCGACGTGGCGCAGGCGGTTGCGTTTCTGGCTTCCGACGCGGCCGCTTACATCACCGGGCACGTGCTGGACGTGAACGGCGGCATGTTCATGGGCTGACCTCATGCAGGAATCCGCCCTTTCAAAACAGCTTTCCTCTGAGCTGCGGCGCGGCTTCTTGTTCCGGCGTAAACCCGGTTGTCCGCGGGATACAATGGTGCGCAACTCTTCTTCCACGCCGGCTGCGCCCGGCGCATCGCACCCCGAGGTAATCCGATGGAAGCCGCTCTGCATCCGCAAGCCTTCGGCCAGGTGCTCACGCGCATCGGACGGCTGATGCGCTCGCATCTCCGGCTGGTCCTTGCAATCGGGGCGCTGCCGGCGGCGCTGCTGTTGCTGGTCTACGGGCTGATCTTTGCCCTGATTTTTTTCACCGTCCAGGTGGTGCATCCGCCCATCGGCGCCAAGGACGCCATTCTCATCGCCGGCGACTGCGTGGCCGGCGTGGTGGGCGTCGCGGTCATGCTGCTGACCATGGCCCTGTACGAGCCGGCAGCGAGCTATGCCGGCCTGGCGCTCGATGCGGATCGAGAGGTCACATGCCGGCAGGCCTACGGCGTGGCGTGGCGCAAGCCGGGGCGCTATCTCTGGCTGTTGCTTCTGCGCCAGTTCATCGCCGTGGGGCCGGTGATTGTGCTCGCGCCTGTTTTTCTTCTCCTTTCGCTGGGCGCGACCGGGGCAGGACACATTGCTCCGGCGCTGGCGATTGCTGGCATGCTGCTGCTGGGGCTGCTGTATGTCGCGGCGATGGTGTGGGCCATTCTGGTCATGATCCGGCTGGTGCTCGCTTATCCGGCGTGCCTGGCCGAGAACCTGACGGCGTGGCAGGCGGTCCGCCGCAGCAACCGGCTTTCGCAGGGCGGAAGGCTGCGCATTTTTCTGGTCGGCCTGGTGCTTTACGCAATCACTTACGCGGCGGTGCTGGTCTGTGAACTGGCCTTCGGGATTGTGGCCGGCCTGGGAATGATTCCCCTCGTCCTCCTTCAGCTCGGGCGCGCCTGGATGATCGCCGGGGCGGTGCTCCTGGGCATTTGCTTCCTGAGCGTCATGCTTCTGCTGGCGATGCTCATCTCGTCCTCGTACTCGGTGGCCTTCGCCATTCTGTATCGCGAGCACGTGCGTCTGGAATCGGTTCCGGCCGGCGCGCCCGGACCGGCCGGATAACCAGCGCTGCGCCGCTCCGAGCCCCTGCAATCCGAATACGAAGATCGCCCTCGTGAATCCCGGCACCTCTCGCACACATCTGAGAAGATAATGCATGTGAAGGACAGGAATCCTTTATCTTTCTGGCGGCCGCGACTCTTGATTTTTTTGTCGGTCGCATCGGCTGGGTTTGCCGCGCTGGGCGGAGCAGCCGCCGGGGCGCAGACCGGGAATCCGAGTTCGGCGGCCGATCCCTTCTGGGGCAGCGTGACGGCGCAGCCGGTGACCGGTGAGACGCTGAAACTCTCGCTCGACGGCGCCGTACGCCGCGGCCTCGAGAACAACCTGGGCTTGAGAGAAGCTGAAGCGAACGAACTCGCGGTCAAGGGCGAAAAGAACCAGGCGCTCGAGGAGTTCCTGCCCACGGTCACATTCTCCTCCGATACCGGCTACTACCAGCACGACCTGGTGGCGCTCGGCTTCAACCCAAGCATCCTGGGAAAATTTAAGTCCCTGTTCCCGGGCGGCAAGATTCCGCCGGGGTTGACGCTCATTACCAGGGATGACCTGACGGACGCGCAGTTTCACCTGGACTGGACGCTTTTTTCCGGACCCGTCGTGGCCGGCTGGAAGGCCGCGGGCGCGGCCCAGCGCTCGGTTTACTTTGCCAAGATGAGCGCGCGCGGCCAGGTGGTGCAGGACGTGGCTACGCAATATCTGCGCTCGATAGCCGACGGCAGCGAGGTGGAAAACGCCCAGGCGCAGGTTGCCGAGGCGCAGGTGCTGTTTGACCATGCGCATCTGGCGCACCTGGCCGGAACCGAAGCCAACCTGGACGAACTGCGGGCGCAGGTCGAGCTGCAGGCGCAGGAGCAGGCAGTGATCACGGCGCAGAACCAGCTGCAGAAGGACCTGATCCTGCTCAAGCGCGAGATCGGGCTCGACCCCGGGCAGACGATCGAGCTGACGGATTCGGCTCCGTACAACGAGCTGGCGCTGCAGACGCCGGAAGAGGTGCTGGCGATCGCCTACAAGGACCGGCAGGACTACCAGAACTTGCAAAACCAGCTGGTTGAATTCAAGGCGGTGCATAACGCCTATCGCAGCCAGCGCCTGCCCACGCTGAAGTTTTCCAGCTATTACGGCACCAGCACCGTGGACGGCGCGGGAACGCACGGCAACTTTACCGCCGCGGGGACGCTGAGCCTGCCTCTTTTCCGCGAAGCGCGGTTGCGCGGCGACGAGGACGCGTCGCTGGCGCAGTTGCAGGCCGTGCGTGCGCAACTGGACGACCTGCGCGTGCATATCGACCAGCAGGTGCGTTCGGAGCTTCTCGACGTGACGGCCGATGCGAAGCTTGTGGACGTGGCGCGCTCGAACGTCAGCCTGGCCACGCGCGCGCTGAGCGATGAGACCGACCGCGTGAACGCGGGCGTGGACGATAACCTTCCCCTGGTAACGGCGCAGGCCGCACTGGCCGCGGCGCAGACCAATCTGGTGGAGAGCCTGTACCAGTACAACTTGGCCAAGATTCTGCTCGCCCGCTCCTGCGGGGTGCTGGAACAACAGTACCGGATCTACCTGGGCGAGCAATAAGCAGCCGTGCCGGCGCCGGCTCGCCGGGGATGGCCGCACATGCCCCAGGAGAATCAAGTTTCCACGCCGGGCGGACCTGCGCACCCCGCCCGGCTCTGCGATACTTGTTTCTTATGCCAATCGACGACCTGCAGGCGGGCGCCAAGAAGATTGCCGGATTTCTGAATGCACTGAACAAGCTGGGCGGCATGCGCCTCAAGTACCGCATCATGGCGGGCGAAGGCGCGAGCGGCTGCGAAGGCGCAGGGTCGAGCCAGATCAACGTGGAGCTCGCCGGGCCGGATGTGCCGCTGGTGATCCAGCACAACGGCGAGCTGCTGCGCGCGCTCGAAACCGTCGCCGCGCAGATTTTGCGGCTCGATCAGCGCGAATCGAGCGCCGTGAGCTTCGACGCCGGAAACTTCAAGGCTCTGCGCGCGCAGGAGCTCAAGCTGGCTGCGGAGACGGCCGCGGAAAAAGTACGCTCGACCGGCGTGCCCTACAGCTTTCCGCCCATGAACAGCCGCGAGCGCCGGCTGGTGCACCTGGCCTGCCGCGATCTCGAGGGCGTGGAATCGGCGAGCATGGGCGAGGGACCAAATCGATTTCTGGTCATTTATCCCGAAGGCAAGACCAATCTGCCGGTCACGCCGCCGATGAAGCCGCGCGGGTTTGGACGGCGGTGAGAGCAGGGGCCGGGTTTCAGGTTTCAGGTTTCAGATTTAAGGTTACAGGGGTCAGGGGTCAGCGATCCGGCGTTGACTCATCCCGCGTTTGCCGGTGGTTCATTCCCTGAGAAGGCTCTTTTTCTGTTTGCTGGCGGCGATGGCGGCTTGCGCCGTATCCGCCGGCGCGCAGCCGCGGCAGGCAGCCTTTTCCGCGCGGCGCGCATCGTAACTGAGCACGAATCCCTCTTTCAACCCGGACATTGCCGGGCCTTTGGTTGCCTTGAATTTCCATGCACACGAGGTGTTGTGATGCGGAATTTCATGCGAACTGCGGGCGCGCGCCGCATTGCGCTTGCGGCCTGGATTGGAGCCGGTTTCTTGTGCGGATGCGCGTCGAAGCAGGAGAAAGCAGTCGACCAGGCGAAGAAGCAGGCTGCGGCCACCGGCCAGGCGCAGCAGGTGGTTACTGTGGGCAAGGACGGCACCACCACCACCACGCTGGTGCAGCCGCCGGCACCGGGACAGACGAACGAAGCGGTCACCACCACCACGAGCAAGCCTCAGCCGGGTGAACCCGCGCCTCCGCCCTCCGGGCCCGTAGTCTCCGCAGTGCCACCCGCGCCGCCGCCGGGACCGGTGAGCGTGAGCGTGCCGGCGGGCACGGTGCTCGCCGTGCGCATTGACCACAGTCTGAGCACCGCGAGCAGCCGCGCCGGAGAGGCCTTCACCGGCGAAGTAGTCACGCCGGTAACGGCGAGCGACGGCAGCGCGGTGATTCCCAAGGGCGCCACGGTGAAGGGCGTGGTGGTGGAGTCGCGCCACGGCGGACACTTCAAGGGCGCCTCGGTGCTCGA
>JASHUF010000037.1 GCA_030040175.1 Acidobacteriaceae bacterium | reverse complement strand
GTGCACACTCGCCTACTGGCACCAGCCCACCTACAGCCCCAACAACGGCCTCTCCCTGGAGGGCATCACCGCTGACGCCTTTTGGCAGCTCCTCTATCAGTTCCACGCCGACCTGGTGCTGAATGGACACGACCACCTTTATGCCCGCTACCGTCCCCTTGATCCCGATTCCAACTACGATCCCAGGAACGGCATACGCGAGTTCGTCGTCGGCACCGGCGGCGAGACACTCGACGCCGTCATCACCACTCCTGTCACCTCCGGCTCAAACGAAACCAACGAGGAGGATCCCACCGGCAACACCAGTTTCAACCAGGAGAATCTTGAGGCGGGAACCGGGGAATTCTGGGGCGTGATGGGCCTTACGCTCCTGCCGAACGGCTACGCCTGGGATTTCGAGTCGGCAGTGAAAGATCCCGCACAGGCGTCAACCGGCCCGGCCACATTCAGTGACAAGGGCGTCGGCTCCTGCCACGGTCCAGCCATCTGGTAGCGACGGAATCGTCTTCGCCCGGTTACGGCGTCTTGGGAAATAGGAGGGAGTCGTTGCTGGCGTGCAAGGTCGTCGCTCCCTGTTGGTCGCGCCGGCTCGGCTTCGCGGCGTCGGGCTATGGCATTTCCTAAAACGCTATAGGCTTAACCCTCGTTCAGTGCACATCCCCCTTGGCGCAAAAATCGCGAAGGGGGATTTCTCTTGCGTGGCCTTCAGTTCCCGCTCGCGGCCTTTCCTGATCCGCAGCGGCGCCCACGATCTCGGCTGATCCACTCGCAGCTCCTGCGTGCCTGGTTCGCTTCCGGCTTCTTCCCTTCAGTTCTCTCTGTCACAGGCTGCTGCAAAGTGCGCCCGAAACTCAAACTCGACGACAATACTCCCGCGCCTGTCGAAGGACCCCTTGTCTGTCTTCAATGCAAATGGCGTAGACCCCTTCGCCCTCCCAAGGCAATGGGGAACTCACAATGGCCCTGAAGGTTCAACAGCGGTCCGAAACCCTTGAAAACGCCACCTCAGGGCTCAGCTCTCAACGCGCAATACCAGGGTGAGTCACGCATTAACGCTTTGGTGTCCGAAAACTTCGGATCCGATCGACATTCGATTTCCAGCGAGCCATGCCTTCATCTCATATTTGATTGCTTGAGAGGCGGTTCAAATCTGCGCGCTCCCAACATTCCTCGCCTTCGAAGGACACTCGGCGTTTCCCGATCAGAGAATGGCTCTGATGTTATCGCTGTTTCAAAACGAGGAGAGTTTTCTCCTGTGTCCTTCACCAGCAAGAAGCGCTATTTTTGCGGGGGAATCTGCAGATTTCTTGCTGTAATCTAAAAGATTATAAAAGACTTACAACTGCATGGTGGACCTGGTCGGGATCGAACCGACGACCTCTTCCATGCCATGGAAGCGCGCTCCCAGCTGCGCCACAGGCCCACACCGGCACGGATGCAACTCCCTTATTGTCCTCGCACGACAACGATTCGTCAAACAGACCGATTCGGCCGATCGCCTGACCCCTGACCGGCCTTGAGCCGGAGACAGACCGGCCTCGCCGCCCCATCGCGTGGTGGCCGCGAAATCAAATGAGTTTCACAAGGCACGGGAAAAAAAGGCGGCAAGCATGCTGCACCTGCCGCCGGACTCCCGTCCCTGGGTGAACTCGAATGACGTTGATCGCACCCGTGTGCCTTACTGCAGTAGCTTGGTCACTTCCTGCTGCACGCTGTTGGCCTGAGCCAGCGCCGCAATTCCAGTCTGGCTCAGAATTTCGTACTTCGACATGTTCGTCGTCGCCGCAGCGTAATCCGTGGCCTGGACCGCGTTCTGCGCCGAAAGCACATTCTCCTGCTGCGTACTCATCACCTGGCTGACGGAGTTCAGCGTGTTGATCTGCGCGCCGATGTAGCCGTCCTGCGCGGCAACGTAGGTGATGGCGTTGTTGAGTACGCTCAAGGCGCTCTGCGCATTTCCGGCGGTATCGAGATTCGTGTCCGCCAGGTCAGCCGACTGGTCGCCGCCGGTCGCCGTCACGTAATTGATGGTGGTGGTTGCCGCCTTGCTCGCCACCAGTCCTGTGGGGGTAACCGCCGTGGTTGTGTCCTCGAATGCGGTTGCGGGCGCAGCCGACAGAGAGATGGCCACATTGGAATTTGTATTGGTCAGAAGGATGCCCGTGTCTCCGCCCGCGACCGCCGTATCGCCCACGGCCGCCGCCGTGGTAAAGCTCGCCGTCACGCCGGGAATGCCGTCCTTGTTGATCTCCGTGATCAGCGCCCCAATCGAGGTGGCGCTGGTGGTGAGTGTGCTCGTGGTGCCGTCGGCATTGGTGATGGTGAACACCAGGCTTCCGGCGATGGCGTCGCTCTGCTGCGCCGCCGTGGTCAGCGCGCCGCCGGTGTCGGTCGAGAGATCCACAAACTCACCTGCATCGCTCTGCTGCACGGTGCCACCGGAGTCGCCCACGCTCGCCGATGTGAGCCGGGCAAAATACAGATCGTCAATGGACGAGCCGGTGGCCGAGGAGTCGCCGGTATAAATGGCCACGCCCGCCTGTGAGCCGTTGAATACCTGATTTTGGTTATAGGTCGTCGTCGATCCGATGTTGTTGATCTCGGAAAGAATCGACTGGTACTCCTGGTTGGCCGCGGCCTCCTGCGAGGAATCGAGCGTGCCGTTGGAGGCTTCGGTGGCCAGGGTGATGGCGCGGTTCAGCAGGCTGGTCACTTGGGAAAGCGCGCCATCGGCCACTTGCAGCAAACCCACTCCCTCGGTGGCATTGGTGGTTGATTGCGTGAGCGCCGCCGAATTGGCAGCCAGGCCATTGATCAGCGAGAGCCCTGCGGCATCGTCGGCGCCCGAGTTGATTTGCGAACCCGACGACAGCTGCTGCAGAACCGTCTGCAGGCTGTTGTTGGTGTTGTTCAGATAATTCTCAGCGTAAATGGCTGACAGATTATTCAAAACGCCAAGAGACATGGGACTCCGCTCCTTTTCGGATGCCCGGCCCGGCGGCCCGCTTCGTGGGCAGCGCCTTCCCCGTCTCGGCGGCGGGCGCCAGCCTGCATCCACCCCTTTCATCGGAGGAGTCGGCAATAACTTTAGTCACAAATTTTGAAGGGCCCGGAAATTGCCTCTGTCGCACCCTCACTCAGGCTGTTCCGGATTGGCTCAGATGCTGTCTCAACCCGCGGCAAATGCTGCCCCGATGCGCACCACCAGGCTGTCCGGCTTCGCTGCAGCGATCCTGCCCCGCACGCTGCTTTTCGCATGAAAAAAAAACGGCGGCCGGGAAGACCACTCCCGGGCCGCCAACGGTCTCAAGTCGCCCTGAGATCGCATTTGCTCTCTGAAGTTGAACCCTTACTGGGAATCTCCTGTTCCCGGCTCCTGTTGAGGCGGCGGAGGTGCGCCCTGCCCACCCTGAGGCGGCACGGGGGGTGCGCCATGAGGATGAAACTGCCCGCCCAGTCCATGCATACCTGGCGCGTGCCCGTCGCGTCCCCATCCGCCCGGACCGTGGTCCTCACGGAAGGCCTGCACCTGCTTCCATTGCTCCGCCGTCAGCTTGCTCCGAATGGCTAAAAGAAAGCGCGCATTCGCCTTTTCAAGCTCGGCGCGCGCCTGAGCAATCTTGTCGATCTGCGCCAGAATCGCGGTTTCATTCGGCTCGTCGGCGCGCATCAAGGGCTGCATCTCGATTTCGGCCTTCTCCAGGTTGGCCCGCAGGTCGATCAGCGTGACGCGATGATCCTGCAGGATGCCGTCCATGGCTTTGCGCTGGTCGTCGGTCAGTTTCAGCCTCTCCACAATTCTCGGATTGTTCCAGAACTGTCCCCGCTCTCCGTCGAACTGGAAGGCCCGTTCCATGGGCGGCCGATGATCGCCAAATCCGGAACCGGGTTCCCGGCCCATACCCCTTCCCTCGCCGGGTCCCTGCGCATTGGCCCAGCCGCCCAAAAGCAACGCTCCCGCCAACGCACAAACCAACCGTGCTGCAAATGTTTTTTTCATTCCCTTCACCTTTCATCTGTCCCCAATGAATTGTTTCCTTTCCCTTGTGCATCGCCCCGCATGATTTATCGAGCCGCATCCTCATCCATCAACTGCGCCAGCGGTTCCATGGCTGCCGGAACTTCGCGCGAGATATCGCTGTCCACCGTTGCCAGCAGGTCCTCATCCGCCGCGCGCTGCTGTTGCGCGGTCAGTTGCTGCTGTTGCGCTGTGCGCTCCCGGAGCGCCAGCCGGGCTGCCATCGCCGCGCGCTGATGATGCGCATAGAAGGCTCCCGACAAACTCCCTGCAGCCAGCGCGCAGCCCAGCGCCCACGCTGCGGCCGGCCGCCAGCCGCTGCGCGCTACATGCACCTGCGCCCGCGGCTGGCCATACGCCGCCTGGCTCCACGCGTGCGCGTTGGCGCGGAAATCGTGGAGCGCCCGCTCGAGCACCGGATCGCTCTCCGCATCGATGGGCGAATTCGGCCTCGTTCCATCCGCCGTATCCTTCTTCCAGCTCATGGCTTCCCCCTCAGCTCCGCGCGCACTTTTCCCAGAGCTCGCGAAAGATGCGCTTTCACTGTTCCCTCGCTCAATCCCGTGGAGTGGGCAATGTCGCTCAACTCCTGGTCCTCGACATAGCGCAGCAGAAAAACCGTCCTCTGCCGCTCGCTCAAACCCTCCATCGCTTTCCACACCTGCTGCACACGCTCGCGCGCCAGCATCTTCTGCTCGGCCGTGCGCTCGCCGCTCGGCAGCCATTCGCTGGCCTCGTCCAGGTCCACGGCATTGGTGCGCGTGTGCCGCCAGAATTGCATGCGCCGGTTGCGCCAGTGGTCCTTCTGCAGGTTGATGGCGATGCGCATCAGCCAGGTCATCGCACTGGACTCGCCGCGGAACCGGCCCCAGTTGCGATACGCCTTCAGGAAGCACTCCTGCGTCAGCGTTTCCGCCAGATCCAGGTCGCGCGTCGAGGCCAGCAGGAAGCGAAAAATCTGCGGCCGATGGTTTTCCACCACGCGCGCAAACTCTCGCGCGGCAATCTCCTCCGCTGACTCCGCCGTCATCGGCTTGACTGCTGTGCCGGCCGCCATCACTCTGGTAGACGCCTGCTTACCGCGCAAGTTTACAGCCTCCTGTTTCATTTTCGCGCCAGGCTGCGGTTCCCAGGGAAGGTTATTTTCGCGCTGCGCATCCAGTTGCTTTAGACACCGGCCGCCGGGAAAAGTCGGCGCGCCGGGGCGCCGTGCGGCAGCCGGCCGGGGAACACGGTCGCAGGCGGAATAACCGTCCCTCCGCAGCGCCCCGGGAGCGCGGCGGGCGATATAATTCGATCTGGTAACGAAATAAGAATCTGGAGAATGCAGATGATTTCCCGGCGAACCTTCGTGCACGAACTGGCCGCGGGCGCGGCCATCGCCTCGACGGCGAAGAGCTACAGCCAGATCCTGGGCGCGAACGACCGCGTCAATTTCGCCATATGTGG
>JASHUF010000349.1 GCA_030040175.1 Acidobacteriaceae bacterium | reverse complement strand
CGTCGGAATTCGGCTCGAGGCGATCGCAGCCCACGTTGAACCACACCGGCGAATTAAACGCCGCCTTCTGCGTGAGCAGCAGGTGCGCCAGTTCGTCGTGAAAGATGCCCGCATCCTGCTCGGAAGCAAAATAGCCGCCCCGCGCGCCCCAGTCGCGGATGGTCTCTGCCACGCGGCTCACCAGCTGCCGCACCCCTGTCTCGCGCTCCGGCGTTCCCATCTGCCCGTGCAGGTACTTCGAGGCCACGATGTTGGTGGCCGTCATCGACCAGTCGGACGGCACCTCCACGTCCTTCTGCTCGAAGATGGTGTTGCCCTTGGCGTCGGTGATGGACGCCGTCCGCCGCTCCCACTGCACCTCGTCAAACGGCGAGATGGCGGGCGTCGAAAACCGGCGCGCAAAGACCAGACCTTTATCGGAATAGGCCGCCTGGGGAACAACTCCGGAAGTTGTCAGGTGGGTTTCGCTCATAGCATCCTCTCGCTCGGCTAAATAGCCTAAATAGCGCAATTCAGTAACTCCTCCGGCATCGGGCGCAGGGCCTTCTGCCGGGGGTGCCTCGGCTTACGCGCAAACGGGAATCAGGGATCGGAAAAATGCCGCAAGTTGCTGATTCGCTTGGCGGCTCCCCGGCGGTGACACAACGCCGGCTATGGTTACAGTCCGTTTACAGCCGCAGATGAAAAAATACCGCTGTCTATGGTACGTGTCAACAGGAAACCACAACATCTGGTATTTTGGTCACATACGCGGCATCCGATTCCTAAACAGGGCCATTTGCCTGTGGAAAGCTCGGAAGAGCCGCATCCTCAGCGGGTTTCGTGCTCGGAAAACACGCGAAGCCCGGTCAGAATGCGCCTCTCGCGCCTCTTTCCCTCCCAAACTCAAGGCTAGACCCGCTTTCGCCTGGGAACAAGGCGTGAAGATGGTGCATATTGGCGGGCATTCCTGTGCGAATGTGGACAATCGGGCCGGCGCGCGGGAGCGCGCGCCGCTTGGGGGTGGGACCGCGTTTCATCTCGGCGGCTGCTAGTCGTTCTGAATGCGCATGCTGTAAAACGAGCGGTAGACAAAGACGAACGACAAAAGGAAGAAGATGGCTGCCAGCAGGTGCGTCCATTTCGGGCCGCTCGTATGCGACATCTGCACCGCCAGTTCGACGGCGAGCAGTCCGAAGAGCGTGGTGAACTTGATCACCGGATTGAGAGCCACGGCGGCGGTGTCCTTGAACGGGTCGCCCACCAGGTCGCCCACCACCGTGGCCTCATGCAGCGGCGTTCCCTTCTCGTGCAGGTCCACTTCCACGATCTTCTTGGCGTTATCCCAGGCTCCGCCTGCATTGGCCAGAAAGATGGCTGCGTAGAGCCCGAAGATGGCAATCGAAATCAGATAGCCGACAAAGAAGAAGGGATCGAGGAAAGCGAACGCCAGCGCGGCAAAAAACAGCGAGATGAAGATGGTGAGCATCCCGCTTTGTGCGTAACGCGTGCAGATGGCCACCACCCTCTTGCTGTCTTCGGTAGACGCTTTCTCTTTGCCCAGACTCATGTTCTTCTTGATGAATTCCACCGCGCGGTAAGCGCCCGTGGTCACCGCCTGCGTGGAGGCGCCCGTGAACCAGTAAATGACGGCGCCGCCGGTCACCAGGCCGAGCAGGAAAGGAGCGTGGAGCAGGGAAAGCTTTTCCACGGCCACTTTATCGTTGAGCGAGTCGGTCAGCGCCATGATGGTGGCAAAGATCAGCGTGGTGGCGCCCACCACGGCCGTGCCGATGAGCACCGGCTTGGCGCTGGCTTTGAAGGTATTGCCCGCGCCGTCGCCCGCTTCCAGCATCTTCTTGGCGCGCTCGAAATCCACGTTCACGCCGAACTGCTTCTTCACTTCCTCGCGCACGCCCGGCTCGTTTTCGATGAGCGAAAGCTCGTAAATGGATTGCGCGTTGTCCGTCACCGGCCCAAACGAATCCACGGCGATGGTCACCGGCCCCATGCCCAGGAAGCCGAAAGCCACCAGGCCAAAGGCGAACATGGGCGCGGCCAGAATCACCTGGTCGAAGCCCGCGGTGCTCACCCCGTAGCCGAGGGCCATCAAAACGATCACCGCCCCGCCCAGGTAGTAGGAGGAATAATTTCCGGAGACAAACCCCGAGAGAAGCCCAAGAGCCGCGCCGCCCTCTTTGGCCGAGGCCACCACCTCTTTCACGTGGCGCGCCTCAGTGGACGTGAACACCTTCACCAGCTCGGGAATCAGAGCGCCGGCCACGGTCCCGCAGGAAGCAATGGTCGCGAGCTTCCACCACAGCGTCGGATCTCCGCCCAGATTCGGAAGCAGGGCGTAGGTGACCGGGTAGGTGATGGCGATGGTCACGATGGAAGTGATCCAAACCAGTGAGGTGAGCGGCGACTCGAAGTTAAACGAGGGCGCCTTGCCGTAACGCGCCCTGGCGATGATCTCGTTGATGTAATAGCCGGCCACCGCGGCCACCAGCATGGCCACGCGCACCGCGAACAGCCACACCAGCAGGTGCACGCCCACGTCCGCGCTTTTCGCGCCCAGAATGATGAAGGCGATGAGCGCCACCTGGACCACGCCGTAGGTCTCGAAGCCGTCGGCCGTGGGACCCACCGAGTCACCGGCATTGTCTCCGGTGCAGTCGGCGATCACGCCCGGATTGCGGGCATCGTCTTCCTTGACCTTGAACACAATCTTCATCAGGTCGGCGCCGATGTCGGCAATCTTGGTGAAGATGCCGCCGGCCAGCCTGAGCGTGGCCGCGCCCAATGACTCGCCGATGGCAAAGCCGATGAAGCACGGCCCGGCGTAGTCGCCCGGAACGACGAGAATGATGATGAACATCAGCAGCAGCTCGATCGAGATCAGCATCATGCCGATGCTCATGCCCGCCTTGAGCGGAACGTTGAACGCGCGATAGGCATTCCCGCCCAGCGCAGCATAGGCGGCGCGCGAATTGGCCAGCGTGTTCACGCGGATGCCGAACCACGCCACAAAGTAGCTGCCCGCCATTCCCAGCACGCTGAAGGCAAGGATGATCGCCACGCGCGCTGCGCTGAAGTGCAGCAGGACAGCGAAGTACACCAGGATGACCACTGCGATGAAGCACCACAGCAGCAGCAGGAATTTGCCCTGGTTGATCAGATAGGTTTTGCAGGTCTCCCAGATCAACTGCGACACTTCCCTCATCGACCGGTGCACCGGCAGGCCCTTCAGGTGAACGTACATGAAGAGGCCGAAGATCATGCCTAAAATGCAAAACAAAGGTCCCCACAGCAGCAGGCTGTGGCCGTCCATGCCGAAAAACTGCACCTGGGTGAGATCCGGGAGCTGCAGATTGGCTTCGCCCCCAACTTGCTCCGCGGGTTGGGCAAACACGGCCCCTTGACCCAGCGCGAGCAGCACCGCGATCACGCCGGCCAACCTGCCCCTGCGCCATGAAAACCAGTACCCGCCCGTGCCTCCTGCGTCCCTGCGCCGCCATGGCGCCAGAATTTCCTTGAAATCCGGCATAACGACCTTCCGCGCAAAGAACGGGGAGACCATGAGCAAAAGCACGCCTGCGCCCAGAAACATCCCAACACGATCCATTCCTGCCACAATTCCTCCCTACAATGAGTTCTTTAAAAAAGACCGTTTCCGGCGCCAATCCGTAAGGACCGGAGAAAGGCCACGGGGAAGGCTATCATTCGTATCCGTCCCTGTCGAGTGATAGCTGGCACCCACCCGCGGGCGCGGTAGCCTCATCGGTAACATGCCATTTTGAACCGGATATGAATCGCTCCCACGCCTGCGCGGCGCGAGGGCTCAGCACCAAGGCTGCCGGATGAGGAATCGCGAGGAGCGGGCGCAGGCCTAGAACTGGTTGCATACATGGCTTTGTAAAAGGGCCCGGCTTGAGTCGGGCCGCAAAGGCCGCATAAGCGTTGGGGCTTTAGCCCCTGAGGGGCGTTTGCTCATCGCCATGGGCCATTGATGCAACCAGCTCTAGCTTCAGAAGGCCAGCTTGAGGGCTCCCTGCAGAATGCGCGGCGGCGCGGCGCTGATCGCGTCGCCGAAGGTGGCGCTGCCCACGTTGCCGTCCACGGCCGTGGGGCCGTTGAACTGGGCGTGGTTAAAAACGTTGAATCCTTCCACGCGCAACACCAGCGACCGCGCGTCGCCGAACGAGAGGCTCTTGGCCAGCGCCATATCGTAGTTGTCCGCGCCCGGGCCGTAAAAGAACCGCCGCTTCGAGTCGCCCGGCGTGCCCAGCGCGTTCAGGCTGAAGTCCGCGGTGTCGAAATAGTTGTTCCCCTTCGTCCGCGGATTGCGGTTCAGCTTGAGCGGCCCGCCGTTCCAGTCCGGCTCGTCGATGCTCGAGTTGTTCACGCCGTTGGGATTGGTCCCGATCAGCGAATTGTCGCCGTTGTTGATCATGGTCACCGGGAACCCGCTCGCGAACCGGGTAATGCCGGAGAGCGACCAGCCGCTCGTGAGCCGGCCGGGGCGCAGGAAGCGATCGACCGGGAGCTGGTAATCGTAGCTGAGGACGAAATTTTCTTTCACGTCGAAGGAGGAGATGGCGTAACTGAGCGCGGGATTGAATGGATTGACCTCCTCGCCCAGGTTCGACGACTGATCGAGCGACTTGCTGTAGGTGTACGCGGCGGCAAACTCCAGCCGCCCGGTGGTGTGCCGTGCGCTTAATTCAAGCGCGTTGTAATCGGCGTGACCCATGTTGGCCTGCAGCGCGTTGCTGCCGAAGTTCGGCCCGAAAGGCCCCCGCGTCCCGTTCACCTGCCCGCCGCTCACCGGGTAATACACCGAGTTTTCGCCGCCTGCACCGCAGGTGAGCGTTCCCGTTATCACCTCGTCCGTCTGGCTCAGGCTCAGGCACAGCGCAGGGTCGCCGGGATTCGACTCGATGAGCACGCGCTGGTGCTGGCTCGATGTGCCCACGTAGCTCGCCTCGAGCACCGTGTTGGGGCCGGCCTGCCGCTCTACGCTGAGCATCCACTCCTCGGTGTACGGCGTGCGGTTGTGAATGTCGTAGCCGGGAATGCCGCTGATGGGCTCGAAATTCGACCAGTCAATGCTCGCGTCGGGATGCGCGCGCGAGGAGTTCAGCGGCGCAAAGGTGTAGGGGAAGGGCTGCTGGTTGTTGGTGCCGTCGTAGATCGTGCCGCTCGGGTTCATTCCGTCAGCCGCGGTGACGAAGGGCGTGGCGAAGAGCGGCGGCGCGGGGCTGGTGTAGGTCGTCCCATAGGGCGCGTTGGCCGCCAGCACGCTGATGGCCGCAGCGTCGATGGCGGTGTAAAACATGCCGAAGCTCGCGCGCACGCTGGTCGAGCCCGGCGCGCCCACGAGCTTGCCCGCAAATCCGCCGTCCTGGCCCCCATTTCCGGCCTGGGGCGACCACGCCAGCCCGATGCGCGGCGAAAGGTCGAGCTTGTCCACCGGCGCGAGCGTCGCCGGAATCCCCGGATCGCCGGGATAGAGAATCCCCGCAGGCGCGCCTGGAAAAACGTCGGACTGCGCGCCGGGCACGAAGGTGGAGATCTGGTTGTACCGCTCCGACCACGGCGCAATGCGGTCCCAGCGCAGGCCGTAGTTCACGGTGAGATTGCTGCGCGCGTGCCAGCTATCCTGCGCAAACAGACCGGTGTATTTGTTGCGCGCATAAAACGGGTTGAGCTGGCTCTGGTTGTACTGGCTGG
The DNA here is from genome assembly GCA_030040175.1 of Acidobacteriaceae bacterium. GTDB lineage: Bacteria > Acidobacteriota > Terriglobia > Terriglobales > Acidobacteriaceae > Telmatobacter. The sequence continues at coordinate 662 of JASHUF010000349.1, read as the reverse complement.
GCACGCCGATGAGAAAATCGGCAAAATCCACGCCCGTCTCGGTGCCGGAAAAAACAAAGTTGCCGTTGAACTGCGCGATGGGTGCGGCGTTGATCTGGTCGGCGTGAAACTCCGCGCCGAACTTCATGGAGTGGCTGCCCGCAACCTTTGAGAACGCCTCCGTCGCCTGGTAGGTATTGTTCACCTGGATCAGCTCGTTGGCTGCGGCGCCGGTGGAATAGGCGTTGAAGTTCAGGTTCTCCACGCTCTGCCCCCGCGGATCGAGCGGGACGATGCTCGGCGTTCCATCGGCGTTCGAAAATCCCTGCGAGACCAGGCTCACGTTGGTCCCGCCCAGCGGCAGGCCCACGTTGGTCGCATCGCGCATGAAGCTCACGTGCAGCTCGTTCACCTTGGTGCCGCCGATGGTTTTGGTGTCGCCCAGCGCTGCCAGTTGCGCGCGGCCGGTGGTGAGCGCGGCAAAGCCGGGCACGCTGGCTCCGCTCTGCGCCACGGGATAAGGATTGTTCAGGCTGAAATTGTCGAAGAAGTAATAGCCGTCCACATAGCCCCAGCGCGTGTTCGCATCTACGCGCCCGCCGGTTTTATCATCCTCGACCGTCTGGTCGTACGCCGAAGTGGAAAACGCGCCCGACGCCGTGTTGGGCGCAGGAATGTACTGG
>JASHUF010000348.1 GCA_030040175.1 Acidobacteriaceae bacterium | reverse complement strand
CTGAGATCGGGGCCACCCGCCAACATCCGCATTCCCGGGAACGGAACGAGCTTCGCCATGAGGGGAGAATTCTGCCTCTCTCCCGGCAGCTGGGCCCCGTGGCGCCCACCCTTTCCACGGTAAAGTCGTGGAAAGGATGGGGCACCCACGGTTGTGCTATTTCAAGGGTGGGCCACTCGCCTTCTTCTGCTTGCCCTCGCAGGAGAGCGGCCGCGCGTCGTCTTCGCTGTGGCGCGCTTTTTCGAGCAGCCGGATGAACTCTGCCGTCTCCGCCGCACTCAGGTGCGCCAGCATCTCCCGGGGCGCGGCCTGGATTTGAGCGTCCATCTTTTTGAGCAGATCCAGGCCGGCCTCGGCGATCTGCGTCCGCACCGCGCGCCGGTCGCGCAAATCGCGGCGCTGCCGGATCAGCTTGAGCGTCCTGAGCCGGCCAAGCAGTCGCGTAATGTCCGGCTCGGATGTGATCATCCGCTCGCCGATGGCGCTGCAGGTAAGTCCCTCCGGTCCGGCGCCGCGCAGAATGCGCAGCACGTTGTACTGCGTGGAGGTCACGCCCCACGCCCGCGTCCGCTGCTGGACGGCCCGCTCGAAGAAATCCGCCGTGCGCAGCAGGTTCAGAATGGCCTCCTCTTCGATGCTCGAGAAGGGCTTTGCCTGCGCGATCTCCCGTTTCAGGCTTGCCAAATCCGCGCCCCCGCTGCGCGCCGCGCCTGGAAATGCCGGCACAGCACCCTTTTAAGATGTTCTACGCCACTTTCTCGTTGCAACAGGCAATTTTTCTTCCCCGGCCTCCGCCGGGAGCGATGTTTCCTGCCTTCCCAACTCCCCGGTGCCGGGACTAATATGGTGCGTAGATCGAACATTCTCGCCTGCGCGCGGACTCGGCTCAGCGCGGCGATTCCATTCCCTGAAAAGACTCTCGCATCCGGAGCAGCAATTATGGCGGAGATGGAAGATCCCAAAAGCGCTGAAACCCCATCGAAAACGATTACGAGGCGCAAATTCATCCTCGGCGTCATTGCCGGCGGAGCGGCCGTAAGCGCGGCCAGCTACCGTTTCCTTGCTCCCTCCGCGCACGGCCGCGCCGGCTCATCCGCCGGCGAGCGGCTCATCACCCTGATCGTCAACGGCAAGCCGCGGCGCGTGGAGGTGATGAAGCAGGAGACACTGGCCTTCACCCTGCGCTACAAGCTCGGCCTCACCGGAACCAAGCTGGGCTGCGACCGCGCCGAGTGCGGCGCCTGCACGGTGCTCCTCGACGACGTGCCCCACTACAGTTGCTCCGTGCTCACGCACACCGTCCGCGGTCGCAAGGTCACCACCATCGAAGGGCTGGCCGCGCCCGACGGCACGCTGCACCCGGTGCAGCAGGCCGTCGTCGATCAGCAGGGCTTTCAATGCGCCTTCTGCATGTCGGGCTTCATCATGTCCGCCGTCGGCTTTCTCAGGACCAATCCCAGCCCCACGCGCCTGGAGCTCGCCCACGGCATCTCCGGCAACTTGTGCCGCTGCCAGGACTACAGCAAGATCCTCGATGCATTCATGCGCGGCGCCGAATACATGCGAAACGGGACCGGTAGCGGGCAAACGGCGTTGCTACCCACCCTTTCGCCCAAGAACGGCGAAGGGATGGGGCAACGGACGGCTGCGCTTTCGCCCAACGGCGGCGAAAAGGTGGGGCGACGCACGGTAGCGGCGAGGAGGACATAGCCATGGCGGATATGGCCCCGGTTGAAGCGACGAAGGCGGAAAAAGAGCAGCCAAAGCCGTTTGGAAGCGGGTACAAGCTGATCGGCAGGGATTACGCGACCGCCGACATGATGGCGAAGGTCACGGGGAATTCGAAGTATGCCGAGGATTTTCGCGCTGAAGGGATGCTGTTTTGCCGGCTGGCGTTGAGCCCCATGCCGCATGGGCGGATCAGGAGCATCGACCCGAGTGAAGCGCTGGCGATGCAGGGCGTGCAGGCTGTGCTGACCGCGGACGACATTCCCGTGCAGGCCGATTACCTGGACGACAACGGCAGAACCATCAAGGCGAGCAAGTGGGGCGAGCGTGCGCTGACCAATGAGCCGGTCTACCAGGGCGAGCCCATCTTTGCCGTGGCCGCGGTGGACGAGCTGACGTGCGCGGAGGCGATCGAGAGAGTGAGGGTGGACATGGAGCCGCTCGAGTTCGTCATCGATCCGCTGGACAGCCTGCGGCCGGACGGGCCCAATCCGCGCGCGGACGGGAATGTGTGGGTGCGGGGAAAGCCGCCGGCTCCGCCGGCGCCGGCGCTGACTTCGCTGAAATGGACCGAGGCGGACTTTGCCGATTACGGCCAGGGCAAACTGCCCATGGGTCACGCGCCGGACACGTGGAGCTACGGCGATGTGGATGCCGGATTCAAGAACGCGGCGCTGATTCTGGATGAGTCCTTTGTCACTCCGGACGTGAGTCACCAGTGCCTGGAGCCGCGCACGGCCATGGCTTACTGGCAGAACGGCAAGCTGTACATGCACACGGGGACGCAGAGCACCTTTCAGACGGTGCCGGCAATCGCGCGCTGGATGAACATGAAGACCGACGACGTGGTGCTCATCAGCGAGTACACGGGAGGCGGCTTCGGCAGCAAGATCACGGGCGGGGTGACGATGATTATCCCCGCGCTGCTGTCGCGCAAGCTGAGCGCGCCGGTGATGATGCGCATCAGCCGCGAGGAGGAGCATTACATCGGACGCGCCCGGCCGAGCGTGATGGGGCGCGTGAAGGCGGGGTTCGCCCAAGATGGGCGGATCGTGGCCCTCGATATGTATACGGTGACCAACGCCGGTTCGTATGACATGTCGGGCGACGGCGAGACAGCGGGGCGCATCATTTCGCTGCTTTACCAGCCGCAGGCAATGCGCTGGCGGGGCGTGAGCGTGATGACCAACACGCCGCCGCGCAGCGCGCAGAGCGCGCCGGGCGGGATGCAGG
>JASHUF010000347.1 GCA_030040175.1 Acidobacteriaceae bacterium | reverse complement strand
GTGGAGGCCGCCGCTCAGGCGGCGGTAAACCCGGATGGGCCACCGGTGGAGCAAGTAGTTAAGCAGGCAATAGCGCAGGCGGACCTATATGCGCCAGCAGGACCGCTCCCGCCTGGGTTCGAGAAGAAGCTCGCGCCCGAGTTCGAGCAGCAGATTGAGAAAGCGGTCAAGGATGCCGTCCATCACCACATCGTCCGGTTCACCCTCTTTAGGGAAACCATCACCCAAGCTGACGTCACTGGCCAGGCCATTACTGCTGCTTTCACGGTGGACGAAGACGACGTTCAGGCGGCCGTTCAGACGGGCATCCGCGCGGCCAGGCAGGCAACGGCAGTCGCGGCTGCGCAAACAAATATCGCGGGCCTGCAGGCAGACATTCAGGCCCTCAGGCTCGCCATCGAGCAGGCCGTCGCTCAGGCGGTCACGCAACCGTCGTTCCTTACTCGACAACAGCCGACCGATGCGATCAGGCGTGAAGTCGCTAAGGCCATCACGAAGCAGAGCGTTCAGACAGCGGTGGAGAAGGTCGCTCAGGACGCTGTGGATGCAGCCGCGCTTCCAGTCCCGCCAACGATAATGACAAACGGCAGCCAGGAAATTACCCAGGCGATGATCGAGGCGCTGGACCAAGCGCTCCCGGACGACGACACCGCGCCGGTCTACGGCACCATGGCATACTCAGGCGGCACAGATATTGGCACGCTGCCGGGTACCACCCTGAAGCTCACCCCGCCCGCAGGAACAACGTGGAGCAGTCAGTGGACCATTCAGGGAAGCGATGTGCTGGCACAACTGCCATCGCCGTCTCCCGCTGCGCAGCCGCCGCCGTCCGAGCCGCCTGCACCCGGCGTCCAACTCGTTCAACTAGTACCGCCGACTCCGCCCGCAACGCCTGACGCCCCGCTCGCGCAGTCGGTGTTCATCGGCGCGACCGGCGGAGCAAAGGTAACGGTAACCGGTGCCGCCGACATCACCCTCCGGAAGGACGCTGTGATCTCGGCGCCGCGTCGACCGTGTTACACACTGCAGAGGAATAGGCAGCTCCTGGCACCTCAGGGAACGAATATCATCATCGCCAACTTGAAAATGATCCTTATTGTCAATATCTTCACGATGTTCGGAATCGGTGCAGAGCTCGGTATAGCGGGCGTCCTCGCTGGCTTTTCCGACGCGACAGGGCACGGGCGCGGCTTTATCTTTCTCGGCCTGGCTGCGGTAGCTGTCCTCGTCCTCCTCTATGCCGCCACCGCGACGCGCACGATGGCCGATCCCCAGCCGGGCTCATCCATCAGCTCCCAGACCGGAACATCATTCACGCTCTAGGAGTCTTTCGATATCCACACTGGTAACCTGTCGGCCGAAATAGCCTTGCTGGAGAAACTCGGTGCCGAGCGGGTGGAGGAGGCTTGCTCCTGGCAGGTGATGCGCGATCTCGCGGGACTGCTGTTCTGCGTGATTCCAGAATCGCCGGGCACACTCAACGAACGCAACGCGCAACGCTAGGCCTGATCTGGCTGGTGCGGCCGACCGCCAACGCCGACCGCGTTTCCGCGGAAACGTTCCGCGCAATTGCGTCGGGCGGCTCCGCGGCGGCCCAGAGCGCAGCGGGACACTGCGGTGCCGACGGTTGGCACGCGCGGGGATGCGTGATGGCAGCACCAGCTGGTCCCCCGGAAGCGAGATCGGCATGACCGCGGCCGGTGTGGAACCCATGGCTGCTTGGCAGGAGAACCTGAACCAGGCCGTATCCGGCGAGCTGGGTGACTGCATGGACCTGTAGGTGACCCACCATGTGCACACCGGGCTCACCGAGGATCACCGCGAAGCCGCTCGGGCCTTCGTCGACAAACGCGAACCGCGTTTCCGCGGCCGCTAGGAGCTCTACAGCGTGAAGGAGGTGCCGGCCCGGAGCTGATGGACGAACCCGGCTGAGGATCGGCCATCGCGCAAGTCGCGGTGACGGCGTACAAGACCACGAGGAGCGTCTTACTCACGCGCCGATGTGAGCGCGTCGTTTGGCGCGTGGTGGTGCTCCGTCTCATTTGCTTATGCATATTAGCGGGCAGTCCTCTGGTGAGACTGGTAACCGCCATAGAAGATTCAGAGGCGCACAACCCTGATTCCGGAATTCCTGAAATCGGATCGATTTGCGCGGCACGGGGCACGTCCGTGAGCAGGAGGCGGCGGGTTCCTCAGGGCGGTTGAGATCATGCAAGCCCGCGGGCGGTGAGGACGCGACGACCTAACGTAGCCTGCATCTTTGTCTTTGGCTGTGCTGGTGGCGTCTGCGGTTTGTTCCCGGCCCGAGTCGCGCTTGACTCCCTATGAGATCTTGCCGCTTTGCGGGCTGGCTGATCTTTTCGGGTGCCCGGGGCATGTTGCGACGGGGCGGCAGAAGCGCCGAGCCCGCGTGCCTGTGCAACCACCGGAGTATGCACGCGGCATATGCATTGACAGGTGATACCGGCTTTACGAGACTTTCCTCGTGAGACCGTGACAGACAGCGCTGTTTCCTTCCAGCGGCCTGGGCGACTAAAGGGAGCCTAATGTCTGAGGAAGCCGGTTTGAACAGCCACGACGTGGTGCTCGGATTCGACGCAGCCTGGGGTTTCGCCGCGGCCGATCAGACCAGTCCCGCGCTAGCCGGGGGCGCCGGGGCCCTGCCCGATACGACCATGGTCGGGGAGCGGGTCACCGAGTTGCGCGTGCACGGCGTGTCGGGGTCTGACGGCCCGACGATGCTGGAGCATCCGCAGGCGGTGCAGGTCGCCGGGGACGCGGTGACCGGTTTTTACCGGCGGTGGAGCCCGGACGGCCCGGGGCGGCTCAGTGTCCCGTGGAAGCTGGAGGCCTATTCCTGGGGCGGGCTCACCGAGGCACCGCTGGCATCGGCATCCTGGCTGCTGCTGGCGCCGTTCATGATGTACAACGTCGCGTATTTCATGCTGCCGCCCCAGGTGGCGGGCGCCGATCCCGGCATCGGATATCGGGGGGTCCCGCATCTGCCGCGTGACCGGCGTCACTGGCTCGCGCAGGTTGCGCTGCGGCTGCTGGCGGTGGCGGCCACGGTCCAGTTCGCGAGCGCGGCCGCGTCGGTGCTGCTGAGCACGGTCGCCTGGCAGGCGGCCGGAAACCCGCACCTGCTGCTGCCCAATTGGATGGGATGGTACGCGGGGTGGACCGCGGGGTGGCGCGTCGCCCTGGCCCTAGCGGCGGTAGCAGTGATCGTCGCGCTGCTGTGGTGGGTCGCCGTCAAGACGGCGAGCAAATACGAGGCCAGGATCAGCACGGCACGGCCCAGGCTCAACGCGGCCTGGCCGCTGACT
>JASHUF010000346.1 GCA_030040175.1 Acidobacteriaceae bacterium | reverse complement strand
CTGAAGCCAACCGTGGCATCATCGAGCGGCTCGCCCGCGTGAGCGAGATCCGGTTCGTCGATCAAATTTCCGCAGGACTCTCCCCGCACTCGACGACGGCTTTCGACGTTGCTGTCGTCTACGAGAAGCCTATCGACCTCTCCGCCGAACGCGACCGCCTCACCAAAGAAGTCGACCGGCTCGAAAAGCAGGTGGCCAGCGACGAGCGCCAGCTAAGCGACCAGGCCTTCCTCGCCAAAGCCCCGGCGAAGATTGTGGAAGGCCGCCACAAACAGCTCGCAGAAAATCTCCTGTTGCTCGAGAAGGCCCGCGCCGCGCTGCGGGCCCTGCCGCCGGAGTAAGGCTGCGGCATGCCCTGCGTCTGCGCACAATGTCTCGAACACGCCCGGGCTCTGGGCTTGGCCGGGCAGCCGGAGTCGAAGCGGGCGATTCGCAAGGCCTTTCGCGCCTCGGCCAAGCTCTGGCATCCCGACCGGTTCGAAAACGATCCCGCCAAGCGCCTCGAGGCCGAGGAACATTTCAAGATCATCCAGGCCGCGTACAGCCGGCTGATCGAGCACTGCGACCATCCGGTTGAGCCGCTCACGGAAGAGGTCGAAGAAGCTCGCTCTCCCGATCCCTTTGCCGATCCCTTCGCGCCGCACCGCCAGAAAACGGCAGACACACCGCAGATCTCCTTTGGCGGCGCCTATGGCTGCTACACCGAGCAGGATTTTCCGCCCCATGCGCTTGAGATCGCCTGGCGCCATGTGCGCGAGCCGGACCGCGCCGTGGCCCTGATCGATCTCTCCGGCCACGGATCGGCGGTGGGCGATCTCTCGCGGTACATGCTCCTCAGCCTGCATGGCGTGTTTGTACGCGACGCCATGAACCTGGTCTCGCTGCTCTGGTACGACGATCTGGGCGAACTGCGCTTCGTAGACCGGCGCAAGCACGGCAGGCTCGGCCTGTGGCAGCGGTGGCTGGAAAACATGGCCGGCAGCGAGCACAAATACACGCTGGAGATCTACCGCCACGACGGATCGCTCTTTTACGCGATCGGCGACCAGGCAGATGACAGCGTGAAGAAAGTTATTTATAACTTTCTTCAGCAAAAGAGGCCCCCGCCCCACTGAGGGCTCTCGATGAAGGCTGAAAGGCTCCCGAGTTGCACGACAAGGCTGAAAACTGATAGCTAAGAGCTGACGGCTGTTTTCCCGAAGGGAAAACCATGGACTGGAAATCCCACCGCATCGACGCACTGCTGGAGCAGGCCCTGCTCGAAGACAAGGCCGCCGGCGATGCCACCACCAACCTCACCATCGATCCCGATCTGCGCGCCTCGGCCTCCATTCTGGCCCGCGAGGAGCTGGTGGTGGCCGGGCTGGGCGCCGTGCCGCGCTTTCTTGAAATCTTTGCCCGGCTCGACCCGCGCCCGCAGGCGCACACGCGCTTTGAGGTCGTCAGCCATCCCGAGATTTTCGACGGTGTCCGCGTGCAGCCGGGCCAGGTGCTGGCCGTGGTGCGCCACAATGCGCGGGTTCTGCTCAGCACCGAGCGTGTGATTCTCAATCTCCTTCAGCACCTGAGCGGCATCGCCACGCTCACGCGCCGCTACGCTGACGCCATCCAGGGTACGCCCGCGCGCGTGCTCGACACGCGCAAGACCGTCCCCGGCCTGCGCGCCCTCGAGAAATACGCCGTCCTTTGCGGCGGCGGCACCAATCACCGCATCGATCTCGCCTCCGGCATTCTCATCAAGAACAACCACATCGCGCTCGGCGGAGGGCTCGCCACCGTGCTCAAGCGCGCCTTGGAAGCGCGCAAGCCCGGCCAGCGCGTGCAGATCGAAGTGCGCAATGCGCGCGAGCTCGAGGAGGCCCTCGCCGGGGGCGCCGAAGCCATCCTGCTCGATAACATGCCGCCCGCGCAGGTGAGGCAGTCCATCGAGCGCATCAAGCGCGAAAATCGCTGGATTCCCACGGAAGCTTCCGGCGGCATTGCGCTTGAGACTGTCCGCGCCTACGCGGAGACCGGCGTCGACTTCATCAGCGTGGGCGCACTCACCCACTCGGCCAAGGCCGCCGACATCTCCATGACCATCGCCGCTGAATCCCGGTGAGGCGAGCGCCCCGACATGTACGATCTCGCCGCGCTCGACTGCGAACTCGCGGACACGAACTTCGCCGGGAAGTTCCACTATGCGCCGATCACCGGCTCCACCAACATCGATGCCCTCAACGCCGCGCGCAAGGGCGCGCCGCACGGCTCCGTCTGGCTCGCCGACGAGCAGACCGCCGGCCGCGGACGCGGCGGCCACGCCTGGCACTCGGCTGCCGGCGAAGGCCTTTACGTGAGCGTTCTCCTGCGTCCGGCGCTGCCCGCCGCACGCCTGCAGCTCCTGCCGCTGGCCGCCGGCCTCGCTGCGGCAGAAGCCATTCACTCCGTCTCCGGGCTCGCCGTCGACCTGCGCTGGCCCAACGATCTCCTCATCGGCGCCAACAAGGCTGGCGGCATTCTTGTCGAGGCACGGAACTACTCCGAAGAGCCGCGGCATGCAGTGCTCGGCGTCGGCGTCAATGTGCATCAGCGTAGTTTCCCTTCGGGTCTGGCCACGCCGGCCACGTCGCTCGATTTGGCTGCCGGCCGTCGCATAAGCCGCCAGCCGCTGCTGGTCGCGCTGCTGCGATTACTCGAGCACGAGGTCCATGCGCTTGCCGAAGATCAGGCGGCCTCCGTTATTCCGGCGCGCGTGGAAGCGGCTTCCAGCTGGATTCGCGGCCGCCGGGTCGAAGTCCACGGGCCGCAGGCCTGCGCCGGCATCACCGCCGGCCTTGACGAACGCGGCTTCCTCCGCGTCGAAACTGCCGCCGGGCTCGTCACCGTGCAAACCGGCGGCATCCGCTCGCCCGCGATAGACTGAACCTATGCTGCTCGCCCTTGACGTCGGCAATACCAATACCGTCCTCGGCCTCTACCACATGGATGGAACGGAACCGGCGCTCGTCGCGCATTGGCGCGTCACCACGCACCGCTCCCGCACCGTGGACGAATACGGCGTCCTCTTCGTGAACCTCTTCGAGATGCAGGGCCTGGCTACCACACAGGTAACGCATATCATCATTGCTTCCGTGGTCCCTCCGGTCGACTCCACTCTGCATCGCGTCTCAGAAAAGTACTTCCGCGTTGCCCCCTTGTTCGTCGAGCCCGGCATCAAGACCGGCATGCCCATGCTCATCGACAATCCCACGGAACTGGGCGCTGACCGTTTCGCCGATTGTGTGGCTGCCTTCGCGCACTACGGAGGCCCATGCATCGTGGTCGATTTCGGCACGGCCACCAAGTTTGAAGTCATCTCCGCACGCGGCGAATATATGGGCGGCGCCATCGCGCCCGGCCTCGGACTCAGCGCCGACGCGCTCTTTTCCCGCGCCGCGCGGCTCACGCGCGTCGACATCAAGCGTCCAGGCAAAGTCATCGGCACCAACACCGTTGGCCACTTGCAAAGCGGCCTTTATTTCGGATACATCGGCCTCGTCGACGGCATCATCGAGCGCATCCTCGGCGAGCTCGGCCCCCAGGCGCGGCCGACGCGCATCGTCGCCACCGGTGGATTGGCGCGCATGATCGCCGCCGATTCGCGCTACATCCAGGAGATCGACGAGATGCTCACCCTCGACGGCCTGCGCATCCTCTTCGAGCGCAATCGCGGCGTGCGCCCGCGCGGCCGCGCCCATGGTGACCGGCCCGGCGCCGGCGCCTCTCGCCGTCCCGGCGTTCCCGCCGGCGCGGTTCCTCAGGAACGGAAGCCGTGAGGCTTTCCCGTGCGCAATTACTTCAACTACTTCACGGAAATCGAGGAGCGCTTCCAGCAGCGCCGCGGCTCTATTCTCTTGCTTTCCACGCTCGACTGGGCCCTGATCGAAACCTGGCGCGAGGCCGGCGTTCCGCTCGAAGCCGTGCTGCGCGGTATTGACACCGCCTTCGACCACTACGAAGCGCGCCGGAAGCGGGCGCGCATGCGCCGCATCAATGGCCTGGCGTGGTGCGCACAGGCGGTGATGGAAGCAGCCGTCGAAATGAGTGCAGCGGCTGCCGGATCGGCTCCCGCCGTCGCGTCGTCGCAGGAGTCCGGCTTTGAACGCGAGCGTATAGCGGCGCATCTCGAATCGGCTGCAGCCGCGCTGGATGCAGCCGCAGTCGCGCCGGCAGCCTGCGCTGCCACAGCCGCGCGCCTGCGCGAACTCGCCGCGGGTTGGCACGCCTCCACCCCGGAATCTGCATCAACCTCCACGCTTGAACCCGCCAACCTTGAATCGCTTGAAACCTCGCTCACCGTTCTCGAAGAGAAACTCTTCGCGGCGCTTACCGCGGCTGCGCCGGAAGAACTGCTGGTGGCCTTGAAGGAGCACGCCGCGCGCGAGCTCGCGCCCTACCGCAGCCGCATGGGCGCGGTGCAGTTACGCCAGGTGGAACGCCAGTTCGTGCAGAAGCAGTTGCTGGTTCACTACAATTTGCCCCGCCTGAGCCTTTTCTACATGAGCCAGCAATGAAGCGCCGCTCGCTGAAACGCTCGCCGTCCCGGCAGAAAAAACCGCCGCAGTCCGCGCCCGCGGCGCCGCCCCATTTCGTCACGCTTGAAAAGCCCATCTACGGCGGCGCGTTTCTCGCGCGCGACCAGGGCAAGGCGGTCTTTGTTCCCCTCGCTCTGCCCGGCGAGCAGGCCCGCGTACAGATTGTCGGAGAAAAGCGCAGCTACGCAACCGCCGAAGTGGCCCAGATCGTCACGCCCGCTCCGGACCGCATCGCTCCCGCGTGCGCGCACTTCGGCGCCTGCGGCGGCTGCCAGTATCAGCACGCTAGCTACGAAGCGCAGCTCGATTTCAAGCAGTCGATCTTGCGCGAAACCCTGGAACGCGGTGGCGTGCGCGCCCCGGACGCGATCCAAACGCTCTCCGCATCGCCCTGGGCCTATCGCAACCGCATCCGCCTCGCCCTCGACGCTGCGGGCAATTCCGGCTACCGCGGCCGCCGCTCCCACGCCATCGTTCCCATCGCCGAGTGTCCCATCGCCGCACCGCTGCTTGTTCGTGCCGCGCTCGCCGCCCGCGAGTTCGTCCGCCGCCTGCCGCGCAATCAGCGGCCTGCCGAGCTTTCCCTTTTCTGCGATGCCGGGGAAACCTCGTTCCTCGCCGGATTCTCCGCGCCGGATGCGTCACAATTCCCGCTCGATAAGATTTCTACTGCGCTTGCGGAACGAATTCCGCAGCTCGTCGGCGCCGAGCTCACAAGCGAAGCTCGCCCGGACCGCCAGCCACGCGCGATTTCCCGTTGGGGCGCGCCCGCGCTCGCTTATCGCGCCGCCGGCTTCGCCTATCGCGTCGATCACGGCGCGTTTTTTCAGGTCAACCGTTGGCTGCTCGACGCCTTCGTCGATCTCGTCGTCAGTGACGCCCGCGGCGCACTCGCCTGGGATCTCTTCGCCGGCGTCGGCCTGTTCGCGCGGCAGCTTGCGTCGCGCTTTGCCCGCATCCTCGCCGTCGAATCCGCGCCTTCCGCCGCTCCCGCGCTCGTACAGAATCTCGCCGGAACCAGCGCGGAAGCCATCAGCGCCACGACCCTCGACTTCCTGCGCCGCACCCACGCCGAGCGGCCCGACCTCATTGTGCCCGATCTCATTGTGATTGACCCTCCGCGTACCGGCCTCGGGCCGGAAGCCACGGCGCTGCTTGCGCACATTGCCGCACCGCACCTGGTCTACGTTTCCTGCGACCCCGCAACCCTGGTGCGTGACTTGCGGCCTCTCCTCGCCTCCGGCTATTCCATCCACGCCCTCACTCTCGCTGACCTCTTCCCGCAGACCTTCCACATCGAAACCATTGTCCACCTGCTCCGCTGACCAGCCCGTCCGCCAACTTTGCCTGCCACAGATCGAAAACTCCTGTTACGCTTATCCTCAACACTCCCCAACCAGGCGGAATGCGACCGGGTCCCCTCACCAGCGGGCAGTCCGCGGCCGGCTTGGGCGCCGTGCCGCTCTTTTACGCTGCGTGTCTGTTTGCCGCCGGCATCGGGTTCACGCGTCTTTTCTGGCAGCAGCCGGGCTGGGCACTCGTTGCCTTGGTCCTTATCGCCGCGCTTGCTTGCCTCGCGGCGCTGCGCGCTCAACGCGTCGCCTGGGCGCCGCTCGCGGCGCTTTGGGTCCTGCTCGGCTATTGGTGCGCGCTCATGCAGCCGCAGCCCGCACCCGCACCCGCACTCGCCGCGCTCTCTGACAATCTGCTCCGCACCGTGGAGGGCGCGGTCGGCGATGCCGGCCCCGTGCGCTCGGAAGCGGAGCAGAACCTCGACGAGCCTACGCGGGATGCGTCCTCGCAGCGCATCGACGTGCGCGTCTCCAGCGTCGAGCAGGTCACCGATACCTTCGACGCGCAGATTCCCGTTGCCGGCGGCGTTCGCCTCACGGTCCGCTGGCCGGACGCCTCTGCCAACGTTGACCCGTTCCATTGCGGCGAGCGCATCCGCGCCGTCGTTCGCCTGCTCCCGCCGGAGATCTATCACGATCCCGGCGTCTGGAGCCGCGCCGATTATCTCCTCGACCAGGGCGTCGCTGCAACAGCCTCCGTTTCCATCGATCACCTCGAGCGCCTCGGTCTGGCGCCGGGTTCCTTCCTCGCCTGCCGCATCAAAAGCTGGCAGCACGCCACCACCACGCGCCTGATGGCGCTGCCGGCCGGGATGCGCAACCTGCCCGCGCCGCTGCGCCTCTCGCCGGAAGACGCCGCCATGCTCGCCGCCATGGTGGCCGGCGATCGCACATACCTCAATGAGCACCTGCGCGCGGGTTTCGAGCGCACCGGCTCCTTTCATATGCTCGTCGTCTCCGGCTTTCACTTGGCCGTCGTCGCCGGCGTCCTCCTTTACATCGCGCGCCGCCTGCGCCTGCCGCGCGTGCCGGCCACGCTTCTCACCATCTTCGGCTCCTTCGCCTACGCGCTCTTTACCGGCTTCGCCACCCCCGTCCAGCGCTCTCTGTGGATGGTTGCTCTCTATCTCCTCGGCCGTCTCGTTTACCGCGAGCGAAGCCCGATGAACACCATCGGCTTTGCGGCCCTCTGTCTTCTGGCGGCAAGCCCGCGCAGCCTTTTCGACGCCAGCCTGCAAATGACGCTGCTTGCCGTGATCGCCATCGCCGGCATCGCCGCGCCGCTGCTCCAAGCCACTGTTCATCCTTATCTGAGCGCCACGCGCGATCTGCGCCTCGTCGCCATCGATCCCAAGCTCGCGCCCGCTCTGGCCCAGTTTCGCGTCACCCTGCGCATGTTTGCGCAGCGCCTCCAGTCCGCCTTCCATCCTGCGCTTGCCTGGCGCATCTTTCCCGCATCGGTCCGCTTCCTGCTCCGCCTGGTTGAGCTCGTCGCCGTTTCCTCCATCGTCGAGCTGGTCATGGCGCTGCCCATGGCCGTCTATTTTCATCGCATCACGCTCTTCGCCCTGCCCGTGAACCTGCTCATCCTGCCGTTGCTCGCCGTCCTCATTCCCGCTGCATTGTTCACGCTGGCTCTGCTCGTTCTGTGGCCCGCGGCGGCGCTCATTCCCGCTGCCGGCGTTGCGCTTACCCTCCATCTCGGCGTCGGCCTGGTTCACATCTTCAGCTCGTTTGCGCTGGGAGATTTCCGCGTCGCTTCCCCGCTCTTCTGGCAGTCCACCGTGTCCTGCGCCCTGCTCGGTGCGGCGGTGGTGCTCGCGCATCGGGGCCTCGGAAGCCGCTGGCCGCGCCATGCCGCATGGGCCGCACTGCTCCTTGCAGGTGTTGTTGCGGTCGTGCCGCGACCCGTGGACCGCCCTCGCGGTTCGCTGCTTGTCGAAGCCATTGACGTGGGCCAGGGTGACTCGATCCTCGTCATCACCCCCGACGGCAAGACCCTCCTCATCGACGGCGGCGGCTTCGGCGGAGGTCCGCGCCAGGCGCCGCAGGACTTCGACATCGGCGAAGAAGTGGTCTCGCCTACGCTCTGGTCGCGCGGCATCCGCCATCTCGATGCCGTCGCCCTCACCCACGCCCACTCCGATCACATGGGCGGGCTGCCCGCAGTTCTGCGCAACTTTCATCCGCGCGAGCTGTGGATCGGAAAGAACCCCCCGATTCCTGCATACGAGGCCCTGCTCGCCGAGGCCGCCGGCCTGCACATCTCGGTTCGCACCCTGCGCGCCGCGGATGCCTTCGATTTCGGCCTCACGCAAATTCACGTCCTCGCCCCCATGCGCGATTACCAGCCCGGCGAGGATCCCTCGAATGACGATTCGCTGGTTCTGCACGCCGCCTACGGCGCCACCTCAGTCCTGCTCGAAGGCGACGCCGAAGCGCCCATCGAAGACGCGATGGTCGCCCAGGCCATGCTGCCGGGCCAGGGCCTGGCGAGCACGCTGCTCAAAGTCGGCCACCACGGCAGCATCACCTCTACGCGTCCTGAATTCCTTGCCCGCGTGGCGCCGCAGTGGGCCGTCATCTCCTGCGGCCTGCACAATCGCTACGGTCATCCCCGCCAGGAGGTGCTCGAAGAGCTCGAATCCGCCCGCGTGCGCACCCTGCGCACAGACATCAACGGTATC
>JASHUF010000345.1 GCA_030040175.1 Acidobacteriaceae bacterium | reverse complement strand
GCCGATTATTGCGCCGATGATTTTGTGCTGGGCAACGAGACCTTCAAGCTGGGGCGCACGGTGGTGTTGAGTCCGCACGCCATCGATCACATGGTGCTGAACGCGAGCTTTGCCGCGTCCATGAGGCACCAGGTGCGGTGGATGAAATCGACGCGATTCTCGCGGCCCAAAGGGCACTTCGGCACCGCGCTGACATTCAGCATGCCGTTCGGGATTCTGGCGTGGGCCGCGGCGGCGTGGATGGGGCACCCATGGTGGGGCTTGGTGCTTCTGGGATGGGCTGTGGCCACGCGCCTGGCATTGGCCATCGCGGTGGGCAGGATGGCCGTGAAAGACAGGAGCTGGTTTGGACTGCTGACGCTCTATCCGCTGCGGGACTTGATGGGCTTCGTCTTCTGGGCCGCGAGTTACGCGGGGCGGCGCGTGCTGTGGCGCGGGCGCTTATACGAGCTGAGAGGGGGAGGTAAAATGCGGGCGGCGCGATAGACTTGCTTTACACGGGCATGTAGACGGGGAGCGGTTGTGACCATGTTCGAGCGATACACGGAAAAGGCGCGGCGCGTGATCTTCTTTGCCCGATATGAGGCCAGCCAGTTCGGTTCGCCGTATATCGAAACCGAGCACCTGCTGCTCGGATTGTTGCGCGAAGACAAAGCGCTGACCAACCGCTTCCTGCGCTCGCATGCATCGGTGGAAGCGATCCGGAAGCAGATTGAAGCGCATACCACCATCCGCGAAAAGACCTCCACCAGCCTGGACCTTCCGCTTTCGAACGAGAATAAGCGCGTGATGGCCTATGCGGCCGAGGAAGCCGAGCGGCTGGGACACAAGCACATCGGCACGGAGCATCTGCTGCTGGGGCTGTTGCGGGAGGAAGGCTGTTTTGCCGCAGACCTGCTGAAGGAGCGCGGGGTGAAGCTGGAAAAAGTCCGCGAGGAGCTGGCGAGCGTATCGCACGAGCCGGAGCCGCGCAGGCTGCCGGAGACGCCCCCACAGCTGAGCGAAATCGGCCGCGACCTGACGCAGGCCGCGATCGAAGGACAGCTTGGTCCGGTTGTGGGGCGGGACCTGGAGATCGAAGGAGTGATCGAGGTCCTGAGCAATCTGCGCAACGGCAATCCCGTGCTGGTGGGCGAGAGCGGAGCGGGAAAGATGGCCATTGTAGAGGCTCTGGCGCAGCGTATCGTGGAAGGCACGGTTCCTGCGTTCCTGCTGGAGAAACGAATTCTGGTGTTCGATGCACAGCTTGCGTCGGGACGGCAGATTCTGCGGGAACAGTTGCAAGCGCTGGTGCGGTCCGGTTCCGACGGCATCAACGCCATTCTGTTTGCCGGTGATCTGCGCGCACTGTTGCCCGCGGGAGCGGTGCTTGGGCCGGGCGGTGAATTTCTGCGCAGCTCTCCTCTGCAGGGCAAGGTGCGCTGTGTTGTGACCAGCACGCCCGCCGATTACAAGGAATGCCTGCGAGCGGCGCCGTGGCTCAAAGACGGATTTCGCGCTGTGTATGTGCGGTCTCTTGGCGTGGAAGAGACGCTGAGCGTGCTGAAGGCGCGGAAAGAGGTGTACGAGAAGTTTCACGAGGTGAGCTACTCCGAAGAGGCGCTGGTTTTCGCTGCGCAGGCGGCGGACAGCTACCTTCCCGATCGGGCGCTGCCCGGAAAGGCGTTCGAACTCCTGGATGCGGCCGCGGCGCGGGTGAAGATGCGCCAAGGCGCGCTGCCCGACGAGGTGATCGAGGCGCAGAAGCGCATCCGGTTTATCGTGCACCGCATGGATTCGGCCATCGCCAACCATGAGTTCGAAAAGGCGCGGTTTTATTCCGACGAAGAGCGCAAAGAACGGGAGAACCTGCGCCTTCTGCGCGAGAAGTATTCCGTGGACGAGGCTCCGTCGAACGAGGTGGGCCGCGAAGATTTGGAAGAAGTGATCGCGCGCTGGTCCATCTATCCCTTCCGGCCGTGGGAGGAAAGCTGAGAGCGCGGAGCACGGCGCGCGGGATCGAGGATGCCGGCGAAGCAGCCGGGCGCAGAATTCCGGGAGGCGCGAGAGCCGCCGGGCCGGCGGAATGCAATCGAAAAAGAACACTAAGGGAGCGGGCGATCCGTCCAGAGTTGCTTGTCGGCGAGGGACTGTGCGGGGTAAAGGCGCCCGGCGAGCAACTGCTCCACGTTAGCGCGATCGGTGTCCTGGGCAAAGAGCCATTTGCGCGGTCCCGTGCCCCACATGGCGCTGAGTTGACCGCCGGTGAGGAAGATGTCCGGCGCGTCAGGATAGCAGGAGCCCCAGAGCAGCGTAGTGCCTTCACCATTCTGGCCGCAGCGCGGCAGGACAAGCAGCGTAGGCCGGGCGTTGAAGAAGCGGTACGTGTAAAAAATGATGGAGGAAGCCGCGGATTGCTCGCCGTAGAGGATAACGGTGTCAGCGGCCGAGCCCTGGTGCATGATGGTTTCGGCCATGGGCTCGGAGCTGAGCATGGGCTCGAAGCGGACAAACGCCATATGTGCAGCTACAAAGAAAATGGTCAGCGTGAGGGCGATGCTGACGGTGGCTGCCGCGTGTCTTGCCTTCAGGCGCAGTGCGAGACCGGTCAACGGACCGAGAAGCAGGACGATGGCGGCGAGAAGCGCAGGCCGGCGCAGCGCAGCAAACGAGGGTCCGGTGAGATCGAAGAGATGCGACATGGAAAGCGTGTAGTCGCCCACGCCGCGATGCGCCAGCAGGGTGCCGATGTCAGGAACGTAAGGGAGATGGCGTGACTGCCACAAGCCCCAGCCGAGGGCAGCAGCCGCGAGCACGCCAATGACCGCAAAGGCCGCCTGCGCGCCGCTCAGCCAGGCCGCCGAAAGCAGGGGATGGCCGCCGTCGCCATTGGCGAGGGCGCGGTTCTCTTCCACGCCGGCGACAACGCCGGCAATCAGAATCACGAGCGGAGGCCAGACCGGAAAGGTGTAGTACTCCTGATTGGTGGAGAGGGAGAAAAAGAGCAGTGTGAAGACGGTGAACAGACTCAGAAGCCAGATGGTGCGCACGCGGAACTTGAGCCGCAGAACGTAGCCGGCCACGTCTTCGCGCAAAGCGTTGTCGAGATAGAAATCGACGGTCTGGCCGGCGTCGGCGCGCAGATGCTGCAGCCAGCGGCGGCGCGTCTTCCAGGCGGCAAAGGCGAGCGCGGGCAGGAACAGGCTCCAGGGAAAGATCCACACCAGATGCAGCACCCAGTACCAGAGCGCGGGGAGCTTGTTGTAGTCATGCGGGTAGCGCAGGCCGAAGAAGCGCAGCACATGCTCATTGATGAAATAGAAGTAAAAGAAGCCGTGCACGTTGCCGACAGTGGGGTGGTTGCCGGCGGGATGGCCCTGATCGGGATTGTGAAGGCCGCAGAGAATGTGCCAGGGCGCAGCGATGGCGAGGAAGAGCAGAAGGCCGGTGAACGGTTTGAGCGCACGCCAGCGGCGCCATTGGCCGGTAAGCAGCAGATAAGGAATGAGGGCGCCCACAAAGAAGACGGGCGCAATGAGGCCCTTGGTGAGCAGCGCGAGCGCGACCGAAGCCCATGACCAATAGATGCGCGCAGGCCGGTTCCACTCCAGGCCGGTAAGAAGGCAGTAGAGTGCGAGCAGCAGGAAAAACGCGAGAATCGACTCAGGAATGATGAAGCGCGTAAAGAGAAACGAGCCCACGGAAGTGAGCACGGCGAGGCCGGCATAGAGGCCGGCGCGGTCGCCCCAGGCGCGGCGCGCCCAGAGCCAGGAGAGCCAGGCGAGGCCGAGCATGGCCAATGCATTGGGCAGGTGCGTGGTGAAGGCGTTCTCTGCGCCGGTGACGCGATAGAGGAAGGCGACGGCCCAGTAGGGCAGGGGAGGTTTCTCGATGTAGCGGATGTCGTCGATGCGCGGCGAGATCCAGTCGCCGGTGCGGGCGATGTACTGTGCGGCCTGGGCGTGAGCCGCGTCCACGTCGTCCAGCAGCGGCGGGGTGAATAAAGAAGAAAAGTAAATCGCGGCAAAGATTGCAATCAAAAGCGTCCACGCGCTGCGCGCGACGTGCGCCCGCTGCGGACGATGGATTATGCTCACGCCGGCTTTGGTCGCGGTATCGGCCATGCAACTTCAGAATATCAGCGGGGTTGGTGCGGAGTTTCACGGGGTGGTCTCTCGATTGGAGCGGAGAGGAAGCTCCTTCGCCTGCTCGAGCGCGGTCGTGTATCTTGACCGAAGGAGATATTTCTTCCGGGAGCGAGATCAAGAGTACCTCCATGCCCACCTTTGCCGCCATCGATATCGGTTCGAACTCCTGCAGAATGAAAATCGCCAAGGTGGTGACGCACCGGCTGAAAACGCTGGCCGAAGATCGCGAGGTGACGCGGCTGGGCGCCAGCGTCTTCGAGTCGGGTCTGGTTTCGCCGGAGGCGATGGCGGCGACACTGCGGGCGCTCAAGCGCTTCCAGCGCGCGGTGCAGGCGCACGGCGTGGACCAGATCCGCGTGGTAGCGACTTCCGCCATGCGCGACGCGCGCAACGCCGATGCCTTCAAGGCCTGGGTAAAGGCAGAGACGGGCTGGAACATGGAGATCATCTCCGGCCTGGAAGAGGGAAGGTTGATTCACCTGGGGGTGAGCGGCGGTGAACCCGGAGCAGGAGGCCGGGTGCTGCTGCTCGACCTTGGCGGCGGAAGCTGCGAAATAACGCTCAGCGAGCACAAACGCATCACGGAGACGGTCAGCCTGCCGCTGGGCGCGGTGCGGCTGACGGAGCAGTTTCTCAGCGCCGATCCGCCGCCGCCCGCAGGTCTGGCGCAGATGCGGCAGTTGATTGCGCGCGAACTGCGGCGGGCGCACCGAAGAGTCCAGCCGGTGAAGGTTCCGCTGGTGATTGCGACTTCAGGCACTGCGGCGGCGCTCTCCGAAGCCTGCGCCGGCAAGCCGGCGGGCCAGCGCGCGGCTAAATCAGCCAAAGCGCCGGCGGGCGGGTTGGTGACGGTGAAAGCGGTGCGCAAACTGGCCAATAAGCTCGCCAAGATGACCCTGCCGGAGCGCGAGGCGGTTCCGGGTATCGGCCCGCGGCGCGCGGAGATCATCGTGGCCGGCGCGCAGGTGTTTGCAGAGCTGCTGGAGAGCTTCGGGCTGGCGGGCTTCCGTTACTCGCCGCTCGGGTTGCGCGACGGAATCCTGGCGCAGATGCTTGCCGGCCAGGACGCGCGCGCCAAGGTGCATCGCGAGTTCGAGCACGAGCGATGGGAGAGCGTGCTGGCCACGGCACAGCGCTACGGCGTGGATCCCCGCCTGGCCGAGCCGGTGCGCGCCCACGCGCTGCAGCTTTTCCACGAGCTGAAATCGTTGCACCAGCTTCCGGCGGACTATGAAGCCTGGCTGGCCGCGGCCGCCGTGCTGCGCGATACGGGAAAGTTCATCAACCACCAGGGACACCACCGGCACACGCAGTACATCGTGTCCAGCTCGGAGATTTACGGATATACGCAATTGCAGCGGACAGTGGTCTCGGCCATTGCGCGCTACCTGGGCAAAAGCCGCCCGCAGCCGGGAGACCGCGCGCTCAGAAACATTCC
>JASHUF010000344.1 GCA_030040175.1 Acidobacteriaceae bacterium | reverse complement strand
CAGATAGCGCGTGATCTTGAAATGCGCATAGGAGCCGCAAGGCGTTTCGAAGCTCGCGTGCGTTTTGACCAAACTTTCACCCATTTCGCCGCTTCCCGGCGCGCGGAACTGCTCCTCCGGTCCCCATCCGCCGGTGGCAAAACTCTGCGTAGTGCGCAGAAAATCGAATCCGTTCTTTGCCGCCGTCAGGTGCATTTCGCTTCCCAGCACGAGATATGCCTGCATCGCGCTGCTCATGGCGTTCACGTGGCTGTACGCGTGCTTGCCCGGCAAGACGTTTTCGCCGCGCGCCAGCGGATTGAAGTACCAGTCGTCGGCCAGATAGCGCGCGCCCATGGCGCGAAAACGGTCGCCTGCGCCATGCCGGTAGGCGAGAAAGAGATTTTCCGGCAGCGTGTACGGCTCATCCCAGCAAAAGGTCTCGTCCTTGTGCGGCCGCGCGTACTGCTCCTCGCGCGAAAGCCCCCGCGGTGGAAGAAACGGCGTGACCGTGTCCAGCGTTTTGCTCAAAACATCAAACGCGCTCGCGTCGCCCACCAACGTGTGTGCGTCAATCAGCCCAATTGCAATCTTGTCGTAGGTGTAGGCGGGGAAACGATGGCCCACGTAAAAATTAGGCGAGATCGCCGCCGCATACCCTTTGACCAGCCGCTGCACCTTCGCCTGCGTCGCCTGGTCTCCGGTGGCTGCATAGGCGCGCGCCAATCCGGACACATATTGCCCGAAACTGTGGCAAGGCGCAAAGCCGTGCATGTTCTCGCGCGTGAACCCGTCGTACCAGTCGTACCATCCGCCCATGTCCTCGCCCGGCGCCGGCAATCCCGCGCGCTCGCGAAACGGCTTCAGCAGGCTGTCTTCGCTGAGGGCGAGAAACAGCGCGTGGTTGGCGTCGAACTGCGCCCGCATCGGTCCCTGGAGCAGTTCCACGTCGCCGTAGCCGAACGGCTCCAGGGGCTTGGCGTGCGCACTCGAACCTTCGGAAAAAGCAACCGCTTGGCTTCGCTCGGCCAGAGCAGCCGCAGCCAAAGCCGCTCCGCTCTTGATGGCGTCTCTCCGCGAAATCATCATGATTTCCCTCCTGCCAACCGCACCTCAATCATTCCCTCTTCCGCTGCCCGAAGACGTGATCCTCGAATCCGAGCAGATACCACATCCCGCGCCCGGAGAACCGTCCCGTGAATAACTTCACCACCATTCTCTTGCCCAGCCTTAGGCAATCGGCAAGCGTAGTGAAGAATCCCTCCCGCGACCGGCCCGCATCGAGCACGGTCACGCCGTTCGCCAGCAGAAGATTCGCAATCTCGCGCACATCCGGCAGCCGCACATGAGTGGGGTCGTCGCAGAACTGCAGCGTCTCATCCGCGCTGTGCGGCAGCGCCAGGCTGCGCAGCGAAGGAAACGCAATCCAGAAATAGCCTCCCGGCTTCAGCTTCCGGCACAGCGCAGCCACAATGGGAGCCGGCTCGGCCATGTGCTCCACCACGTGATTCAGAATCACCAAATCGTAACTCGCCTCAGGGATTGCCGCATACCCTGAGCCATCCGCGCCGACCGCGAAAAACTCATCCATCGCCGCCACGTCCGCGTCGCTCAGGTTGTAGCGCTGAATGTCCGCGCCCGCATAGTGGCAGCCGGGAAACCATCGCTTGGTGAGCGTGGGCGACCCGTTGCCGCAGCCGGCGTCGAGAATGCGCGCCCCCTGGGAAAGTTTGCCGCACACGAAGCGGAATTTCATGGGGCAGTGCGGCATAAGTACCCTTTCAGGTGCGGCGATTCTGCGGAGTGAGCCAAAGATGCCCAGCTACAAATGATTGATGAGCGAAGCAAGGCAGGCAGCGCCGAACCCGTTGTCGATGTTCACCACGCACACGTTGGGCGAGCATGTGTTCAGCATGCCCAGCAGCGCAGCCACTCCGCCCAGCGAAGCGCCGTAGCCCACGCTCGTGGGCACTGCCAGCACCGGCGCATTCACCAGTCCGCCCACCACCGTCGGCAGCGCGCCTTCCATGCCCGCGCACACAATCAGCACGCGCGCTGTGGTGAGCGTGTCCTTCTGCGCCAGCAGCCGGTGAATCCCGGCCACGCCCACGTCGGCAATCAGCTCCACCGTGTTGCCCATCAGCCGCGCCGTCACCGCGGCCTCTTCGGCCACAGGCAGATCGCTCGTTCCCGCGCACACCACCGCGACCACGCCCTTGCCCGCCGGCGGCTCCGTTTGTTCAAGCGTGATGGCCCGCGCCGTCTGGTGGAACTGCGCCCGCGGCTCCGCGCCGCGCACGGCTTCGAACACCGCGCGCGTGGCCCGCGTGGCCAGCACGTTGCCGCCGGCTTGCGCCATGCGCGCAAAGATGGCGCTCACCTGCGCCTCGGTCTTGTGCTCGGCAAAGATCACCTCCGGCATGCCCGTCCGCAAGGCGCGGTGATGATCCAGCTTGGCGAATCCCAGGTCCTCGAAGGGCAGCAGACGCAGCCGCTCCAGCGCTTCGCTCACTTGCGTCCGCCCTGCGCGCACCTCTTCGAGCAGGGTCTCAATCGCCTGCGGATTCATTCTCCGCCTTCCTTCCCGCCCGCAAAAGCGCGCATTGCCGCCTGCATCACGTCCTTGAGCGGAACCGCGTGCCGCTGCGCCAGAGCACGGCAATCCTCATACTCGGGCGCGGCGTTGGCCACGATTCCCGAAGGCCAGCGCGCCACCTTCATGCGCACTTTGCCCCAGCGCGTGTTCACCTCCGCCATCTCCCGTGCCAGCGCCACCTTGTTCTCCATGCGCCAGCGCAACCCGATGGTCGTGGTCTCGCGCAGCAGCAGCTCGCGCAGCGCGGGCCCGAGCTCCGGTTTTGCCAGCACGGTCATCTCCACGCCCGTGCGTCCCTTCTTCATCTGCACCGCGGTGCGGTACACGTCCCACGCACCCGCTTCCAGCAGCAATTCGCTTACGTAGGCGAGCAGCTGCGGCGTCGAGTCGTCGATCACCGCTTCGATCACCGCAACCGGCTCCGCCTCAGGCACCGCAATCGGCTCCGCCTCAGGCACCGCAATCGGCTCGCCGGCATTCTCCAGCCCGGCCGCCTTTGCCG
>JASHUF010000343.1 GCA_030040175.1 Acidobacteriaceae bacterium | reverse complement strand
CGCGGATGGCGGCGCTGCCCAGCTCCGGCGCGGAGAGATCTTTCAGATCGCCCTGGAAGCCGCCAATCGGGGTCCGGGCGCAGCCGGAAATGACAATGGAATCTTGCGAGGCCATGGAACTTCTCAAACCGGAAGAAAACTCAGCGCGGGGCCATGCGCAGCGCGCCATCGAGCCGGATCGTTTCTCCGTTCAGCATCCTATTTTCGCAGATGTGCTTGACCAGGGCCGCAAACTCCGCGGGGCTTCCCAGGCGCGCGGGAAAGGGAACGCTTGCGGCGAGCGCCGTGCGCACCGCCTCGGGGAATGCGGCCATCATCGGCGTCTCAAAGACGCCCGGCGCAATGGCGACCACGCGAATGCCGCGCGCGGCCAGCTCGCGCGCAACAGGGAGCGTCATGGCCGCAACTCCGCCCTTCGATGCCGCGTATGCTGCCTGGCCAATCTGCCCGTCGAACGCGGCGATCGAAGCCGTATTGACAATCACGCCGCGCTCGCCGTCCGCGCCAGGGCTCTCTCTGGCAATCGTCTCGGCCGCCAGCCGGATCATGTTGAAGGTACCGATAAGATTGATTTGAATTGCTCGCGCAAAGGTCTCGAGCCGGTGCGGCTGCTCGCGGCCCAGCACTTTTTCCGCCGGCGCGATGCCGGCGCAGTTCACCAGCCCGTGCAGATGGCCGAAGGCGGAAAGCGCGAGGGCCACGGCCGCCTTGCCGTCGGGCTCGCTGGTCACATCGGTCTGCACAAAGCGCGCCCGCTCGCCCAGCTCTGCAGCAAGCGCCTCGCCGGCCTCGCGCTGCACGTCCGCGAGAATCACTCCTCCGCCTTCGTGCGCAAGCAGGCGTGCCGCCGCCCCGCCCAGACCGGAGGCGGCACCCGTCACCAGAAAGACGTGATCCCGGATCTGCATGGTTGGCCGCTCGAATTCTTCTGTCATAATACTCCTCGTGCAATCGCCGCTTCGGAGGCGCGCTACATGGTTGCGGCGCGAACTGGCAGTCCGCTGACGCAGTTGAGCGAAGAGGAAACCCTCTTTCGCGAAACCGTGCGCCGGTTCGCAGCCGAGCGCGTGGCTCCGCTGGTGCGGCGCATGGATGAAGAGCAGCAGATGGACTCAGGCCTGGTGCACGGCCTCTTCGAGCTCGGGCTGATGGGGATTGCTATTCCGGAGGAATCCGGCGGCAGCGGCGGCACGTTTTTTGACTCGGTGCTCGCCGTCGAAGCCATCTCGACCGTGGACCCCGCCGTGGGCGTGCTGCTGGATGTGCAGAACACGCTGGTGGCTGCGGCGCTTGTGCGCTGGGGCACGGACGCGCAGAAGAAGCAGTATTTGCCGCGCCTCGCCGCAGACACGGTCGGCGCCTATGCCTTGAGCGAGGCCGGCGCGGGCTCCGACGCGTTCGCGCTCGCCACGCGCGCCGAGCGCCGGGGCGAGGCGTGGATTTTGAACGGGCGCAAGCTCTGGATCTCGAATGCAAAAGAAGCGGGCCTTTTCATCGTCTTCGCCACCGTGGACGCAAGCGCGGGCTACAAGGGAATTACAGCGTTCCTGGTGGAGAAAGGTGCGCCGGGATTCACCGTCGGCCGCAAGGAAGACAAGCTCGGTATCCGCGCCTCGAGCACCTGCGAGCTTGTTCTCGAAGATTGCGCGGTGCCGGAGACGCAACTTCTGGGCGAGCCGGGTAACGGATACAAGATCGCCATTGAGACGCTGAACGAAGGCCGCATCGGCATCGGCGCGCAGATGCTCGGCCTCGCTGCAGGGGCATGGGCGCACGCCGCGCGCTACGCCAAGGAGCGCAAGCAGTTCGGCCGCGCGATTGCGGATTTCCAGGCCATGCAGTTTCAGCTCGCGGAGATGGCGACGGAGGTTGAAGCGGCGCGGCTGCTGGTCTATAACGCGGCCCGGCTTCGCGATGCGCGCGCCGATTTCCGCAAAGAAGCGGCTATGTGCAAGTACTTCGCCTCGCACGCGGCCGAGCGCGTGGCCAGCCTTGCGGTCGAAGTCTTCGGCGGCCTGGGCTTCGTCAAGGACGCGCCCGTGGAAAAGCTTTATCGCGACGCCAAGATCGGCAAAATCTACGAAGGCACCTCGTTCATGCAACTGGCCACCATCGCCAAGCTGATTCTCTAGAACCTGCCCAGGCCGAATGCGGCAGACGGTGGTTCTCACCATCCAATCCGTTTGAGATTTCGAACCCCCTCAAAGTGTTCGTCTAGGCTCATGAGAGGAAGCCGGTGCTGGCGGCACAAAGCGGCGATCCAGAGGTCGTTTGAGGGGATGGGCCGGCCGGCCTTTTTGAGTTCGGAGCGGATGTGGGCGTAATGGCGGGCAGTGTCCTGATCCACTGACAATATCCGGGTCGCGGCGACGAGCTTTTCCAACCAGTTTTCGTACTCGTCGCGACGTCGCGAGTGAGCGATGCCAAAGCGGTATTCACCGAGAACAATGACCGGCAATTCGATTGTCTCGGCTTCGCTGAAGATTCGAACCGCCGCGAGTTCATTGTCGGCCACAGCGGAAAGAGCGTTGGTATCGAGGATCACGCCCAATCCTCGGGGTCGATCTTTTCGAACTCGCGGTTCATGATCTCGTTGATACGCAACGTCTCTTTGTGAAGATGTTTGAGGCCCCCAGCCAGACTGACCCAAGGCCTCTCCTGTGCTCGAGAACTGGCGGCTAATTTCTCCTCGACAGCTTCGGTCACAAACGCACGCAGGGCGATGCCGCGGCGAGCGGCAACCGACTTGGCGCGGCGGAAGATCGGGTCGGGAATCTCAAGGGTCGTCTTCACAATTGCAGTTTCCCATATTTATGGGAACGTAGTCAACCGGCCTCCGGGCGATTGCCGATTGACCTTCCGGAAGGCCAATTTCCCACCGATCTTCGGCGCGCCGGGACAGAGCCGCAACGCCGAGGGAGACGCTCCCGCGCGGAAATGGTTTTGGTGCGGCTTTCGCCGGCGAAAGCTCAATCCGGACGCGCCTTTATAGCCTCGTTTGTGTTTCAATAGAATGAATGGCAACTCCGCGCAGAGCGACGGTACGCGGGCGGGCGATTGCGGCCCGGCGGAAGCTGCGTGAGTACGCCATGGTGGCGCGGGCGCTCGCCTCCACTGATCACCCGGTGCTGGCGCAGATTATTCCCATGCGCTTCTGCAACCTGAGCTGCGCCTACTGCAACGAGTACGACAAGGTCTCCGAGCCGGTGCCGCTCGAGGAGATGTTCCGCCGCATCGACCACCTGGGCCGCTTGGGAACCGCCATGATCGGCATCTCCGGGGGCGAGCCGCTCACGCATCCGCAGCTCGACGACATCATCCGGCGGATGCGGCGGACGGGTGCCATTGCCGGCATGATCACCAACGGCTATCTGCTGAATGTGGAGCGCATCCAGCGGCTGAACCGCGCCGGCCTCGATCACATGCAGATCTCCATCGACAACGTGGAGCCTGACGAAGTCTCGAAGAAAAGCCTTAAGGTGCTCGACAAGAAACTGCAGATGCTGGCTGAGCACGCCGAGTTCCACGTCAACATCAACTCCGTGGTCGGCGGCGGCTTCAAAAATCCACAGGACGCGCTGGTAATCGGCAAGAGGGCCATTGAGCTGGGCTTTGAGTCGACCATCGGGATCATCCACGACGGCGACGGACAACTGAAGCCGCTCACCGAGGAAGAAGCCCAGGTCTACTTTGCCATGAGCCGGCGCAGGAAGACCAACTACGCGCAGTTCGACAAATTTCAGGAAGCAATTGTGCAGGGCCTGCCCAACGACTGGCGCTGCCGCGCCGGCTCGCGCTACCTCTACATCTGCGAGGACGGCCTGGTGCACTACTGCTCGCAGCAGCGCGGGTACCCGGGCGTGCCCATCGCCGAGTACACGCGCGAAGATGTGAAGCGCGAGTTCCGCACCGCCAAGAGCTGCGCGCCCAACTGCACCATCGGCTGCGTGCACCGGATCAGCTACATCGACCACTGGCGCGCGCCGCAGACCAGCACGGTTTCGCCGGGGAGCGGCGGCGCGCTGGTGCAGATTCAATCCGGCGGCTGAGGTCCGGTCAAAAGTCGGTTTCGATCCGGGCTAACGCATTTTCTGAGTAGCTGTATCCCGAAGATGGAAGGCAGAGTCGACGCGACCAACAGGGAGCGGCGGCCTTGCGAGGTAATGAAAAGGACACAGTAACTCAGAAAATGCCGTAGGCATTCGCTCAGCGGCGCGCTTGCGCCATGGCCTGGTCGATGGTGCGGTAGAGATCGTGATCGGGATCGAGAACCTCAAGATAGCTGCTTTCGCTGCCGCCGGATCCTGCTGTCACGATGAAGATCGTGGGCGTGCGCATGATGCCGACGCGCTTGCCCAGTTCGGTGTCGGCCTCGACCTCAGCGTTCAGCTTGCCCGCGGGATCGATGGCGAACGGAAGCGGGGTGCCGTGCGCCTGCGCAAACTTCTGCGTGAACTGGTCAAGCACCTGGGGATTGTAGATCGAAATCTGATTGGCGAAGATCTCGTCGCGATATTCGTCGCCGAGCGCCTTGCTTTTGGTGTCGAACCAGCGCGCGTAAACGGCGGCCTTCGGGCTCCAGAGATGGCCGGGAATCAGAAAATCGTGGCGGACCCAGGGAATTTTGTACTGCGCGGCTGCGGCTTTCAGCGTGGGGTTGGCATGCGCGCAGGCCGGGCACTCGAGATCGTCGAACTCCACAATGGCGATATGCGCGCCCGGAGGCGGCTTGAGCGCGGAGGCGTCAAGAACCTTGGTCGAGTTGGGCGCGCCAAACTGGGCGTGTGCGCCGAGCGCGGCCGCGGCCAGGGGCAGGACCGCGGCGAGAATCCTGAAGCGGCTTCTGCGCGCGGCGCGGGTTGAGAAGAAAGAGGAAGTCAAGTTAACCATGAGTGTGGGACGCCTTCGAGAATGGATTGTAACAGTCAGACGCACCCCATCCTCATCTCATGATAACGGCCTGGGTGCAGAAAAGTTGTTGCGCGCCCGGTCCTCAGCGCCCGCGGTCGCGCCTGCGCTCCGCCATCCAGTGGCGCCATTTGTAGTCGGCGTAGAAGGAGCCGGCAAGGACGAGAACTGCAGCGATCACAAGCAGGAGCTTCATTTGAGATTCAGGTTCGCCCCTTCCGTGCCGGGAAATGGCCTGCGGTGCGAGGCCGCGAGCTGAGACAGAAGGACGCACGCAAAATCGCCCGAGAGCGCGAAATAGTCGTCAAACACGCCCGGAATGTGGATGGGCAGCATCTCGTATACGTAGACGAGGATGGGAAAAATCAGCCATTTCCGGCCGGAGTTCCCATCCCGGCCGCCCTCGTGGTACACCCGCCACAAGCACCAGGTGAGCAGCATGCCGGAGCCGATGGCCGCCGGCGCCGTGAACAGGTCCGATCCCAGGCTGAAGGGCATGAGAACGAGCGACCAGACCACGGAAAAAATAACGGGGAGAAAAACATCCACCAGCGTAAAGCGCCGGGTGAAGAACGCGAGCAGGGTTGCAGCCACCAGGCAGATGGCAAGGGTGCTGAAGCACGCAGTCAAGCCTGCGCGCCAGTTCTGCGCCGCCCAAAACGCCAGGCCGACGGCGATGGAGAGAGGCGCCGAGACCACCACCACCAGCAAGCTCTTCCACATGGGACTCCTCCCGCACTCCTTCCTGAGATGATTGTCAATCCATCGCAGGCAATCCGCAAATCCCCCGGGAGGGCGTCATTCATCCCCTTGCTGCGGAGGGCTAATTCGGCCGCCCGCGCGCATTCCATTGCGAGAGGAACGCCTGCAGAGCCATATCGGGGTCCAGCTTCCCTGTTCCGGAGAGGGCTGCGGAAAGCAGCTGGAAATAAGTTTCCACGTGGCCGCCGAGATCGGGATCGCGCCGCACTTTGGCCAGCATCTCGTCCACCTCTCCCTCCCCGACGATCATCTTCACTACCTCGGCAAATGTGAGGTAGACCCCCAGTTCCTGCGCCAGAGTCTTGACCAGGTGGAGCAGATACGAATTCCGTTCGGCTTCGTTCATTTCGGCTCCCGGGGAATTGGGCCATTATACTTCGCAGACGTTTCCACGGAGATAAAAGGGGTAGTGGGTCAGTTTGAATAGGCCATCCCTCCGGGGCTAAAGCCCGCGCACAATTTCCGCCAGCTTTGGGCACGACTCAAGAGCTTGCTGAAAAATGGCAGTTGGCGAGGACCGAAGCGAAAAACGTCCCTCAGCGGCTAAAGCCGCGCGTTGATTTTGCGCAGCTTTTGCGGCACGGCTGAAGCCATGCCCTGATACAAGACTCCTCCATACCCTTTTTTCAGCAAGCTCTCAAGTCGCGCCCTTGCAAAGCGAATTCAAACTGACCCGCTCCCCGCGCCTTCAAAGTAACCGCCCTGCCGCCGCTTTCGCCCCGCGCATGCTTTACCCTCAAATCGAACCCTGCTGCGTGGAGGACCTGCGTTTGCGCATTGTTCTGTCGAACATCGGCACCTTCGGCGACATCAATCCCCTGGTCGCCATCGCTCTCGAACTCAAGCGCCGCGGCCACACGCCGGTGATGGCGCTGCCCGCCGTGTACATCCCCAAGGTGGCGCCGCTGGGCATCGAATTTCATCCTCTCCGGCCCGACATCGACCCCACCAACACCATGCTCATCGAGATGATCTACGACGTGAACAAGGGCACGGAGACCGGCCTGCGCAAATTTCTGTTTCCCGTGCTGCGCGAAACCTACGCCGACCTGCTCGATGCAGCCACGCGGCCGGTGCGCGCGGACCTGATGCTGCTGGGCGAGCTGAACTACGCGGGGCCGCTGGTGGCTGAGGTCACCGGCATCCCCTGGGCGAGTTACGTGCTCGCGCCGTTCTCGTTCTTCTCCGCCTACGATCCGCCCGTGCTGCCGCCATACCCGAAGCTTGCCCGCGCCGACAAAGCCCCGGGGATGGGCCGGGCCATGCGCCGGCTGGCGCGCTTCGTTACGCGCAAGTGGCCGGAGCCGATTTATGCGTTGCGGCGCGAGCTCGGGCTGCCCATGGGCGCGAATCCCATCTTCGACGCCAAGCACTCGCCCGATCTGGTGCTGGCGCTATTCTCGCGCGTGCTGGGCGTGGAGCAGAAGGACTGGCCGCCGAACGTCCGCATTACCGGCTTCTGTTTTTACGATGCCGACCCCAACGCGCCGCACGCGGTCGCGCTGCCGGAAAATCTGGAGCGGTTCCTGGCCGCGGGCGAG
>JASHUF010000342.1 GCA_030040175.1 Acidobacteriaceae bacterium | reverse complement strand
CCTCGGCATCCAGCCTGGCGTTCTGGCGCTCGAGCGACGCGAGCGACCCGCGCAGCGGCGCGGGCATCAGGCCGCGAGGAATGGCGAGCGAGGCTTCTTCCGTGTCTTCGTCGTTCCGCCCGGCCGCATCCGGAGCCAGGTCCTCTGTGGTCTCTTCTTCGCCCGGCGCCACGGAGGTGTTGGCCTGGGGCACGGAGTCATTCTCTGCGGCGTCCTGGCGTACGGGCTGATCGGCTCGCTGACCGGCCCCGTTGGCGGCTCCTGCGCCGGAATCCGCGGACGGCCGATCCGGCGCGGCCTCGGTCTGTTCGGACGGGATACCGGCAGACGGCTCGGCCGAACTGGCGGTGTCCTCATAGCCATCAAGCCGGGCCGATCGGCGGCTTTCTGTGGAGGCCGGTTCGCGTGCGGCGGCCCGCACGACGCGGGCACGGCGAAAACGGTAGCTCTCACGGTAGCGCGTGCGCCGGTCAATCCCCGGCCGCGCCCCCGGCCGCGTGAGCGCGGGCCGGTAGACGGCCTCGCGCGCCAACTCGCGCCGGATCTTGAGACCGGCAGCACGGCCAACTTCCTCGGGTGTAGGCCGGCGGCCGTTTTCCCCGGTCGCCCAACGATGCCGCCGGCTCACGCCGTGTCCCTCGGGCGCGCGTGCGGCAGCCTGGGTACCGGAACCGTGCGGAGCAGACGGAGCCCGGACGGAAGCAGACCGGTGCGGCAAGCGCCCGCTGGCCGCTCTCCTGTGCGTCGAGGACGGAGAAGTTGTTGATCCGTAGGCTGTTAGCGCAGTAAAGGCGGCCAGCGCCACGCCGAGAAGTAAGGTCCGGCCCATGGGGTAAGGTGCGGACAATCCAGAGCCTCACCAGTGTAATCTATCCGCCTCGGTCCCCGGGTGCCTATGCGGATGCGGATCTGTCTGATAATTAGACGCGTTCTTGCAGGGAAATGTCGTGGTGGGCAGGAAGTCAGCGAGTCAGCAAGCTACCAGTTACCCCATCCTGTCGACGCTCTCAGACGACAGGGTGGGAGACCGCAATCCAAGACCTAGCCACTGGGCCCGCTGACTCGCTAACTCGCCATCTTCGCCTTCGCCAGCATATAGCCGACCGCCGCTTCGAGCTCCCCCGCCGTTACGTCTTCTACCACGCCGGCGTCGCCGATGCCGAGCGGCAACACGAACCGGCGCACGCCGCCCACGTTTTTCTTGTCGCTCCCGGTGGCGGCCACGATCTTGCGCGCACGCAGCTTGAGTGCGGGCAACGGCCCATAACGGTAGATCAGACTCTCCAGCCGATCCAGTTGTCCGGCGGTGATGGTTCCCCTCCGGCGGCCGAGAGAGAGCGCAGCCACCATGCCCCAGGCGACGGCCTCGCCATGCAGCATGGCCTTGTAGCGTGTGACCTGCTCCAGGGCATGGCCCACGGTGTGGCCGAAGTTGAGGATCATGCGCAGCCCGCTTTCGCGCTCATCACGGCTCACCACGTCGGCCTTCATGCGGATGGAGGCGGCGATGACGCGCTCGAGGGCCTTGGGGTCGCGGTCGAGGATGGCCTCGGCGTTCTCTTCCATGAAGCGCAAAAGCGCGCGATCGCGGATGATGCCAGCCTTGACGCTTTCCATCAGGCCCGCGCGCAGCTCGCGGTCGGTCAACGTGCCCAGCACGCCGGTATCGGCAAAGACGGACCGGGGATGGTGAAAACTGCCGGCGAGGTTCTTGCCTTCGGGCAAATTGACGCCCACCTTGCCGCCCACGCTTGAGTCCACCTGCGCCAGAAACGTGGTGGGCACCTGCACGTAAGGAATGCCGCGCATGAAGATGGAGGCGACGAATCCGCCCACATCGCCCACAATGCCTCCGCCAAAGGCGATGAGCAGCGAACCGCGGTCGCCGCCGGCGCGGATCATCTCGCGCAGCAGGCGCTCGGCGCTGGCCATGGTCTTGTGTTGCTCGCCGGGGGCGAGAAAGAGCGCGACCGGTGATTCAGAAAACGAGCACAGGAAGGTATCGGCCCACAGCGACCAGATCTCCGGGGAGGTGAGCACGAAGACGCGGCGCGGCAGCCGGCCAACGGCCTTTTCGATGCGCGGCGCGAGGGATGCGAGCAGACCGCTGCCGGTGAAGACGTCGTAGCGGGCCGAGGGCGTGGCAACGCGGATGGTCTGCACAGTGATTCAATCGTACATGGCGGCACTCCGCCGATGGAGGCGCAACCCGGCGGTACTCGTCCAATCCTTTGCGCTCGTTCTGAGGTTCTGGACGAAAGCTTATCCCGCCCTGCGCACTTCCTCGCGCACAATCTTCCGCAGCGTCTCTTCGAGTTTCGGCGCCTGACCTTCCACGTGCCGCCGCAATGCATTGTTGATGAGCGTCTGGTATCCGGAGGCTCCGCCCGACGCATCGGCTTCCTTGAGAAAATAGTCCACCAGGTCCTCATCCAGCCGGATTGTGATCCTCGTCTTACCACGCTGTTTCGGCAGCGTAACCACGCGCCCCCGCTTGCCCTTGCTGAAGTCGCAGCTCTTTTTCATCGCAGCTCCTCGTATTGCCGGCGCTCGCGCGGTGCGGCGCGCCTTACCGAGATCACGCGGATGTTCCTGCCGCGGTAGCAATAGACAACCACCAGGACTCGCCCTTTCGCTCCCATTTCCATGGTGACGAAGCGCGCCTCGTGCGGGTCCGAATCTTGGTCGGTGAGGGTGATTGCATCTTCGTCCTCGAACACAGGCAACGATTCGGCAAAGCGCACGCCATGCTTCTTCCAGTTCGCCTCCGCCTTGCCAGCGTCCCGCTCGAAGCCCACGGCACATCCATTGTATGCACAATTCGTGCATACATTCTATCCCGGTTGCAGGATGGACGAACTTCCCGACGGCGAGTCAACGGACCTTTGGGGAAGTTGTGGACTCAGGGATGGGTCAAGCCCGAAAACGAGTAGCCCGGAAGCGAATCTCTGGCGTCGCCCATCGGGCCGGACGGCCCGTTCCCCCTGGATTCGCGGCAAATATTGGCCGAATTATGGTGCTGCGCGCGCGGCAAGGTCAAATGAATTTTTTGGGGCAGGGTGACTTTTCCGGTACCTTCCCGCCGGATGGGCGAAGCCGGCCGGCGATGTTAGCCTCGGGGATGGATGGAGAAGATCGCAGAAGCGGAGCCTCGGGCAGTGGATTTTCTGGTGGTGGGCGCGGGCGTGGCCGGGCTGCGGGCCGCGGTGGGGCTCGCCGGCCAGGGCGACGTGCTGGTGGTCACCAAGGAGTCGCTGGGCGAGTCGAACACGCACTATGCGCAGGGCGGCATCGCCGTGGCCGCGGAGGACGGCGAGGACGTGTCCCTGCACCTCGAAGACACGGTGCGTGCCGGCGACGGGCTGGTGTACCGTCCGGCCGCTGAAGCGCTGGTGAGCGAGGGGCCGCTGCGCGTGGCCGAGCTGATCGAGTGGGGCACGAACTTCGACCTGGCCACTGACAGCGAAGGTCGCCGCCTGAACGGCCAGTTCCTGCGCACGCGCGAGGGCGCGCACTCGCTGGCGCGGATTCTGCACGCCAACGGCGACGCTACGGGCGCCGAGATCAGCCGGGCGCTGCTCGCGCACGCACGCGGGCAGAAATGCATCCGCTTTGCCGAGTGGACACAGGTGACGCGGCTTTTGACCGAGGGCGGGCGCGTCGTGGGAGCGGAGCTGGAGTGCGCCGGCGGAACCGGCGCGCAGGAGCCGCCGCGATCGGTCCGCGCGCGCGCAGTGCTGTTGGCCTCAGGCGGCGCGGGACAGGTCTACGCGGAGACCACCAACCCGGCCGTGGCCACGGGCGACGGCATCGCGCTCGCCCGCGAGGCGGGCGCGGAGCTCGCAGACATGGAGTTTTACCAGTTCCATCCCACGGCGCTGGCGCTTGCAGGCGCGCCGCGGTTTCTCCTCTCCGAGGCGCTGCGCGGCGAAGGCGCGTACCTGCGCAACGAGCGCGGCGAGCGGTTCATGGAGCGGTATCATCCGCTGCTCGAGCTGGCCCCGCGGGACGTGGTGGCGCGGGCCATTGCGCGCGAGGGCATGGCCAGCCAGGATCGGACGAGCGGGGAGGCGAAAAACGCGAATCCGGGGACGCGGCCGGTATACCTGGACATGCGCCACATTCGGAACGTCGATCTGCACCGGCGGTTTCCGGGAATCAGCGCGTTTCTCGCGCGTTACGGGCTCGATCTCGCGTGCGACCTGGTTCCGGTGCGGCCGGCGGCGCATTACCTCATGGGCGGCATCCGCACCGATCTCGCCGGGCGCGCCAGCCTCGCCGGCCTTTATGCCGCGGGCGAAGCGGCCTGCACCGGCGTGCACGGCGCCAACCGGCTGGCGTCGAATTCTTTGCTGGAGGGACTGGTCTTCGGCGCACGCGCCGCGCAGGCGATCCTTGCCGACGGCCTCCCGCTCGTCCGCGTGAGAGCCGAAAGGCTTCAAGCGGCGAAGCCGCTCCGTCCGGCCGAAGAGCAGCGCGTAGAGGACGCAATCGCCGGTCTCCGTTCTGCGATGTGGGCCCACGCCGGCGTTTTGCGCGAAGAGAGCGGCCTGCGCGCGGGGATGGCCGTGCAGGCCGAGTGCGAGGCGGCGCTGGCCCAGCTTGCCGGCCAGCCGCGCTCCGGCCGGCGATGGACCGAGGCGCGCGCTTTGAGCCGCGTGGCCGGCGCCATTCTCCAATCCGCGCTGGCGCGGAGGGAGAGCCGCGGCGCACACTTTCGCAGCGACCATCCCCGGCGCGACGACGAAAATTTTCAGAAACACTCGGAGCTGGGCCGGGATGGACGCGTGCAGTTTGAGAAGTGGTAAGGGGCCGCTCGCGAGCGCCCGTTCTATTCCCTGTTCCCTGTTCCCTGCTTCCATGAAGCCACCGCGCAGATGGCCAGGATGGCGCCAATGACCGCGAGCGAAGGCACAATGGGAATTTCGACCCATCGTGCGGCGAGCATTTTGACGGCGGCAAAGGTGAGCAGCGCGCCCAGGCCATAGTGAAGCGAGCGGAAGCGGTCGAGCAGGCCGGCGAGCGCAAAGTAAAGCGAGCGCAGCCCGAGAATGGCGGCAATGTTGGAGGTATAGGCCACGAAGGGATTGTGGGTGACGGAGAGAACAGCGGGGATGGAGTCGGTGGCAAAGACAAGATCGGTGACTTCGACGGCCAGGATAACGGGCAGAAGCGAGCCGCGGGCGGGCTGCAGGCGGCGGATCCACCGGGGGATGACCGCGCGGGCGGAGCCGCCGCGCAGCAGGCGCCAGGAGGCATAAAGCAGAATCAGGCCGAAGAACCAGTTGATCCATTGAAAGTGCGCAAGCAGCGTAACGCCGGCGGAAATGAACAGAGCCCGCAGCACCACGGCGCACCACACGCCCCACAGGAGCGCCCTGTGCTGGCGCTCGCGGCTGATCTCGAATCCCTGAAACAGCACCAGGAAAACAAAGAGGTTATCCACGCTGAGCGAGGCCTCAATGGTGTAACCGGCCACGAACTCCAGCGCGGGCTGGCGCCCCTGGGCAAAGCCGATCCAGACCGCGAATCCGGCCGCGGCAAGGGCAAAACCGCCCGTACCCAGCCAGGCCCAGGTCGCGGCGCGAGGCGACTGGCCGCGATGGCCGGGCAGCAGCGAGTCGGCTAGGAGCAGAGCAGCCACGGCTGCGTGAAAGCCCAGCCACCAAGGCCAGGAGACGCCTGCAATCATAGCTGGATGCTATAGCAAGAGAGCGGCACAGGAGCAGTTGGCGGAGCCGGCCGCTTAGCTGGCCGGCAAGTCAGCGCGGCTTGTGACGGAATCGCGGTCTCGCGCATCTCCTAGAGGGAGGTGCGCATGAGCCAGGAGGCGGTGACGGCGAATCACGGGTGCAAGCGCCCCCGCGTGGTCGTCGTGGGCGGAGGGTTTGCCGGCCTCCGCGCGGCGCGCAGCCTTGCGCATCTTGACGTGGACGTGACTGTCGTCGACCGGCGCAACCACTATCTGTTCCAGCCGCTGCTCTATCAGGTGGCTCTTGCGGTTCTATCGCCGGCTGACATCGCGCAGCCCATCCGCACCATCCTGCGCAAGCAGTCGAATGCCGAAGTGCTCATGGACGAGGTGGTGGGCATCGAGACAGACGCGCGCGTGGTCTCGCTCGCCAGCGGAGCCCGAATCCAGTACGATTACCTAGCTCTGGCCACGGGCGCCACGCATTCCTACTTCGGGCATGAGGACTGGAGGCCGCTGGCGCCGGGCCTCAAAGCGATCGAGGATGCCATCGAGATTCGCCGCCGCGTGCTGC
The DNA here is from genome assembly GCA_030040175.1 of Acidobacteriaceae bacterium. Taxonomy (GTDB): domain Bacteria; phylum Acidobacteriota; class Terriglobia; order Terriglobales; family Acidobacteriaceae; genus Telmatobacter. The sequence goes on along the minus strand of JASHUF010000342.1, from coordinate 844 downwards.
TGGCCTTCGAGCTGGCGGAGCGGCAAAAGGTGGAGTATGGATGGCATCCGCCGCTGAACTTTGTCGTCATTGGCGGCGGGCCCACGGGGGTGGAACTGGCGGGCGCCATCAGCGACATTGCGCAGCTCTATATGCGCCACGATTTCCGCCACATCCGGCCGGACCAATCGCGCGTGCTTCTGCTCGATGGCGGGCAACGCATCCTCGGCGCCTACCCTGAGGACCTTTCTGCGCGGGCTGAGGCCACGCTCAGGAAACTGGGCGTGGAGGTGCACACAGGGATGCAGGTCACCGGCGTGGGTCCGGGCTGGGTGGAGGCCAACGGCCAGCGCATGGAAGCGGCAGTGACGTTGTGGGCCGCGGGCGTGCAGGCCTCGCCGCTAGGCAAAATGCTGGGCGTGTCTCTCGACCCTCGCGGCTGCGTGCCGGTAGACGACCAGCTGAATCCCCCGGGCCTGCCGGAAGTCTTCGTGCTCGGCGATCTGGCCCACGTGGAGCAGGACGGCCGCCAGGTGCCCGGCGTGGCCCAGCCGGCCATGCAGATGGGCGACTTTGTGGGCAAGGCCATCGCCGCCGATTTAGCCGGCAAGCCGCGGCCGGCCTTCCGCTACTTCGACAAGGGCGACATGGCCACCATCGGCCGCATGTCGGCCGTGGCCAACGTGAAGTGGCCCTTCCGCGCCCATCTGAGCGGCACGCCCGCGTGGTTCACCTGGCTTACGGTGCACATCTTCTTTCTCATCGGCTTCCGCAACCGGTTCTCGGTGCTGGCCAACTGGATGTGGACCTACTTCACCTTCACCCGCGGCGCCCGGCTCATTACCGGCGACCAGCGGCTGCCGGG
>JASHUF010000341.1 GCA_030040175.1 Acidobacteriaceae bacterium | reverse complement strand
AGCCGGCGGCACGCCCATGGAGTTCAACACCATTACCATCTCCGACGGCATCACCATGGGCACGCAGGGCATGAAGGCCTCGCTGGTGTCGCGCGAGGTGATCGCCGACTCCATCGAGCTCGAGGCGCGCGGCAATCTTTTCGATGGCCTGGTGGGCATTGGCGGCTGCGACAAGAACATGCCCGGCATCATCATGGCCCTGTGCCGGCTCGACATTCCCGGCATGATGCTCTACGGCGGATCGATCGCGCCGGGCAAGCTGGACGGCCCCGACGGTAAGAAAATCGACATCACCATTCAGAACGTCTTCGAGGGCATCGGCTCGCACGCTGCGGGACGCATTGACGACGCGGGCCTCGAAGCCCTCGAGGCCAATGCCTGCCCCGGCGCGGGCGCGTGCGGCGGCCAGTTCACCGCCAACACCATGGCCATGAGCGCCGAGATTCTCGGTATCGCGCCCATCCATCTCTCCGGCGTTCCCGCCACGCATCCTGAAAAACTTGCGGCCACGCGCGAAGCCGGCCGCATGCTCATGGATGCTGTCCGCGCGAATCGCCGCCCTTCGCAGATCATCACCCGCAAGTCTCTTGAAAATACGATTGCCAGCGTGGCCGCCAGCGGCGGTTCCACCAACGCAGTTCTGCACCTGCTTGCCATCGCGCGCGAGATGGGTATTCCGCTCACGATTGAGGATTTTGACGCCATCTCCACGCGCACGCCGTATATTTGCAGCCTTACGCCCGCGGGCAAGTACGTGGCCAACGACTACCAGGCGGCGGGCGGCTCGCGGCTGCTGGCGAAACGCATGATCGATGCCGGCTTTGCCGACGGATTCACGCTCGCCATCAGCGGAAAGACTCTTGCCGAAGAGGCTGCGCTGGCTCAGGAAACGCCGGGCCAGGATGTGATCGGAACCTTTGAGAGGCCCATCAAGCCTAATGGTGGCTTGGTCATTCTCAAGGGCAATCTTGCGCCCGAGGGCTGCGTGATGAAGATTGCCGCGGCCAATCGCCTCACGCATCGCGGCCCCGCGCGCGTCTTCGATTGCGAAGAGGATTGTTTCAAGGTTGTTCAATCGGGCGGCATCAGGCCCGGCGATGTGGTCGTGATCCGCTACGAGGGGCCCAAGGGCGGCCCGGGCATGCGTGAAATGCTGCAGGTGACCGCAGCCATCAGCTCGAATGCGGAGTTGAGCGCGCATGTGGCGCTGCTCACGGACGGCCGCTTCAGCGGCGCCACGCGAGGAATGACTGCGGGTCACGTTGCGCCGGAGGCGTTCGTGGGCGGGCCCATCGCCGCGGTGCGCGAAGGCGACATCGTTGCCTTCGACATTCCCAAGCGCACATTGAACGTGGAGATCAGCGCGGAAGAGATGGCCGCGCGGCTTAAGAACTTCAAGCCGCCGGCGCTGCGCTGGCCCAAAGGCGTCTTCCGCAAATATGTCGACCGCGTCGCGAGTGCTTCGGAAGGCGCAACGACGTAAAGGCAGCTTCTAGCCATTAGCTTCTAGCTGCTAGCTCACGGCCGGGAATTGGCCGGCAAATGGGAGAAAGAACCTGGCTTGAAGGGGAGATTTGGCGAGTTTGATTCGAAGAAGAACTTGGTTAATCCAGAACGAGCTAGAAGCTAGAGGCTAAGAGCTAGTAGCTCACAAAGGAGTTGAGTATGGGAAACGATGCCAATACGCAATCGGCCAACGCACACCTCACCACGCCGACGCGCCTGACGGGGTCTGAGATCCTGTGGGCCACGCTGGTCGGCGAGGGCGTCGATACGGTCTTCGGCTATCCCGGCGGCGCCATTCTGCCCGCCTACGATGCGCTGCGCAAGTTTCCCATCAAGCACATTCTCGTCCGCCACGAGCAGGGCGCGGCGCACATGGCCGACGGCTACGCGCGCGCCTCAGGCAAAGTGGGCGTGGCCGTGGCCACCAGCGGGCCCGGCGCGACGAATCTCGTTACCGGCATCGCCACGGCGATGTTGGACTCAATTCCCATCGTCTGCATCACCGGCAACGTCTCCAGCAAGGTGCTGGGCACGGACGCTTTTCAGGAGATCGACATCACCGGCATCACGCTGCCCGTGACCAAGCACAACTTTCTCGTCAGCCGCGCAGAAGATCTTGCCGCCGCGCTGCGCCACGCCTTTCAGATCGCGCGCTCGGGGCGCCCCGGCCCGGTGCTGGTCGATATCACCAAGGACGCGCAGCAGGCCTCGGCTGTCTTCGACTTCGAGGCTGCCAAGCCGCGCGCGTATCGTCCGCATCCCATGCTGCGTGTGGAGGAATCCGGCCTCGCCGCTGCGGCCGAGCTCATCCGTAACGCGAAACGCCCCATCATCCTCGCCGGCCACGGCGTCTCGGAGTCCGGCGCCATGGAGCAGGTGCGCACGCTGGCGGAGCGCGCGCAGATTCCCGTGGCGCTCACGCTGCTTGGCCTGGGCGGCTTTCCCGCCTCGCATCCACTCAACATGGGCATGATGGGCATGCACGGCGAGGCCTGGGTGAACAACGCTATCCAGGAGGCCGACCTGCTCATTGCCTGCGGCATGCGCTTCGACGACCGCGTCACGGGCAAGCTCGCCTCCTACGCGCCCAACGCCAAAAAGATTCACATCGAGATCGATCCGGCGGAGATCAACAAGAATGTGAAGGCCGAAGTCGCGCTGGTGGGCGATCTGCGCGCTGTGCTGGAAGAGCTGCTGCCGCGCATCTCCGGCCGCGACGGCTCGGCGTGGCTCAAGACCATTGACGCGAGCAAGGGCGCGGTGGCGGTGCGCGACATCAAGAACCTGCCCGACTCGGGACACCTCTACGCGGCGCACGTGATGCACGACCTGTGGCGCATCACCGGCGGCGGCGCCGTGGTGGTGACAGACGTGGGCCAGCACCAGATGTGGGAGGCGCAGTACTTTCATCACGAGCATCCGCGCACGCTCATCACCTCCGGCGGTTTGGGCACCATGGGCTACGCGCTGCCCGCGGCCATCGGCGCCAAGATGGCGTGCCCGGAAAAGGAAGTCTGGGTCATCGCCGGCGATGGCGGCTTCCAGATGACGGCGGCCGAGCTCTCCACCATCGTCCAGGAGAAGCTCAAGATCAACATCGCCGTCATCAACAACGGCTACCTGGGCATGGTGCGCCAGTGGCAGGAGTTTTTCTACGAACGCAACTACGAGGCCACGCCGCTGGTCAGTCCCGACTTCGTGAAACTCGCCGAGGCGCACGGCATTCCCGGGCGAGCGGTGCGCACGCGCAGTGAAGTTCTCGGGGCGGTCGAGGCTGCGCGCTCCGCGCCGGGAGCGTTTCTGCTTAACTTCCTCGTGGAGAAGGAAGACTCCGTGTACCCCATGATTCCCGCCGGCAGCGCGCTGCATGAGATGATCCGCCGCCCCGACCGCGACCCGCTCGAAGAGCGTGCGGAAGACAACTGAGAAAGCCGGCTTCTAGCTGCTAGCTTCTAGCCACT
>JASHUF010000340.1 GCA_030040175.1 Acidobacteriaceae bacterium | reverse complement strand
CTGGGCGGGGAGGGACAACGCGAGCGCGAGTGCGGCGACAGCTCCGAAGACTCCACGCCGGGCGGGGAAGGTGCGCATGCAATTAGATATAGCAGGCAGCATCGGGTTACAGCCCCAGCTTCGCCCACAGCGCATCGATCTTCGCCTTGGTCGCCGCGTCCATCTCTATCATCGCGGGCCAGGGGCGCGTGAAGCCTTCGGCCTTCCATTTGCGCGTGGCGTCGATGCCCATCTTTGAGCCGTAGTTGGGCAGGCGCGCGGCATGATCGAGCGAGTCGATGGGGCCGAGGGTGAACTGGATGTCGCGCTCGGGGTCGATGTGGTTGGCCACGCGCAGCACCACTTCGGGGATGTTCTGCACATCGCAGTCCTCGTCGACCACGATGATGCACTTGGTGAACATGGCCTGGCCGAGCGACCAGATGGCGTGCATCACCTTGCGCGCGTGGCCGGGATAACTCTTCCGGATGGAGACGATCATGAGGTTGTGGAAGACAGCTTCGATGGGCAGATGAATGTCCACGAGCTCGGGGATGGTCATCCGCATCGCGGGTAGAAAGATGCGCTCGACAGCCTTGCCCATCCAGGCGTCTTCCATGGGCGGCTTGCCCACGATGGTGGCCGCATAGATGGGGTCGCGGCGGTGGGTGATGCAGGTGAGGTGAAAGACGGGGTAATCGTCGGCGAGGGTGTAGAAGCCCGTGTGGTCGCCGAAGGGGCCTTCGGGGCGCAGCTCGCCCAGCTCCACGTAGCCCTCGAGAATGATCTCGGCATGCGCGGGCACTTCGAGATCGACGGTCTCGCACTTCACCACTTCGATGGGCTTGCCGCGCAGAAAGCCGGCGATCAGGAATTCCTCCACTTCCGGCGGCGCGGGTACGACGGCGGAGAAGGTCGTCGCGGGATCGGTGCCGATGGCGACGGCAACTTCGAAGCGAGAGCCGTTTTGCATGCCCAGCGAAACCTGCGGCAGGCCGCCGATGGCGCCCTCGGGGATTGCGGTTGCGCCGCCGGCGGATTCGGCCATCATGGCCACCATTGCATGGAGCGGATTTTCGGACGAGACCCGTGCCGCTGCATCGCGGAGGGCATTGCGGTAGTGCTCGGCGGCCACCTTCTGCCGCTGCCAGTGCATGCCGGTGGTCTGCCCGTCGAAGACCTGCATGCGGTACATACCCACATTGCGCTTGCCGCTGCGGGGATCGCGCGTGTGCACGCAGGGCAGGGTGATGAAGCGGCCGGCGTCCTGCGGCCAGCATTTGAGGATGGGGAAGAAATTGAGGTCGAAGCCGTCGCACCCGCCGTGTTCTTTCGTCTTACGAATGACTTCCTTGCAGGGCGCGTCTTTCACGCTGACGGTTTTCGGAAATACGTTGGCGAGCGCGCCGAGTTGCGGCAACATCTTGAGCTTGTCCATGAGGCCTTCGGGGGCCTTCAAGTTGAGCAGGCCGTGGAGGCGCCCGGCGATCTCATCGAGGTGCTGGACGCCGAGCGCGAGAGCCATGCGGCGCTCGCTGCCGAACTGGTTGATGAAGACCTTGTGGCCGGGATGGCCCTTCACGTTTTCAAACAGCAACGCCGGCCCGCCCGGATCATACTTCCCCTCAATCGACGAAGTTTTGTCGCTGATCCCTGATCCCTGTTCCCTGATCCCCTTTTTTCGCGAACCGATCTTGGACACGCGGTCGGTGATTTCCGTGATTTCGAGCTCGGGCGAAACCTCTTCGCGGATGCGCTTGAGCTCGCCGTGCTTTTCGAGAGTTCCAATCCAGTCGCGCAGGTCGTCGTAGGCCAAGTACGTGCTCCGGGAGGGTATTGTCGCTTCTCCATACTACGTCTTTTCATGGCGTGAAAAGGGGAAGATGTGATACGGCTTTGCCGCGCGACGCACAATTATGCGAGGCTCTGTATAGCCCGTGGCGAATTCAGAGGACGCGGGCCCCGGAACGGGAAATCGTGCGGGGTGAAGAGGCCGCGCGGGGAGACGGCACGATGAGGAAGAAGCACCGGTACGGATGCCATGCCTATTTCAAACTGCTGTCCGACGTGAAGCGGATCGAGCGGATGCGGCCGGGCGCCGCCGCGGCCACGCCGTGGACGGTGCCGGGGCTGTGCGCCGCGTACAACTGGGCGAGCGCGATGCCGGGCGGCGGTGTGATTGCGATCGTGGAGCTGGGCGGAGGATGGACGGCGTCCGACATGGCGTCGTTCTTCCAGTCGGTGAACCAGCCGGCGCCGTCGATCACCGATGTCTCCGTGGACGGCACCGAGAATACGCCCAACGAGAGCGGAGAGGCGGGGCAGGACGATTACGAGGTTGCACTCGACATCCAGGTGGCCGGCGCCTCGTATTACGCGGCCACGGGCAAGGCGGCGACGATCCGCGTGTACTGGTCACAGGACATTGCTTCGGCGGTGGGGAAGGCGACCTCCGACGGATGCGACGTGTGCTCGATCTCCTGGGGCGCGGATGAAGCGAATTGGGGCACGACGGCCGCGCAGCAGATGGAGACGACGGCGGCCTCGGCGGTGAGCGCGGGCATGGTGGTGTTTGCCGCCTCCGGGGACAACGACTCGAGCGACGGCGGCTCGACGCCGGCCAACGTGGATTGCCCGTCCTCGTGCCCGCATGCGGTGGGATGCGGGGGCACGTACAAGACGACCACGGAAGAGACGGTTTGGAACGACAACCCGGGCGAGACCG
>JASHUF010000339.1 GCA_030040175.1 Acidobacteriaceae bacterium | reverse complement strand
TTTACCTATCCGCGCTACGACCTCGATATGGCGCTCTATCGCGTGTATGAGAACGGCAAGCCGCTGCACACGGAAAACTATCTGCAGTGGAATGCGAAGGGCGCGGTGCCGGGGGACTTGGTGTTCGTATCCGGCAATCCCGGCTCGACCTCGCGGCAGGAGACCATGGCCGAGCTCCTGTTCGAGCGCGACATAGTGGAACCGGACCTGCTCGCGTATGTGCACAAGCTCGTGGACGCGGAGCAGGACTTTGCCAAGCAGGGCGCGGACCAGGCGCAGAAGGTGGAGAGCTCGATTTTCTATTACCAGAACGACATCAAGGCAATCGCGGGCGAGCACGAAGCGCTGCTGGACAAGGAAGTGATCGCCAAAAAGAAGGCGGAAGAAGACGATCTGCGCGCGAAGGTGGCCGCAAATCCGGAGTGGGAGAAAGAGTACGGCGGCGCGTGGGATACGATTGCGCGGGTGATGGAATCGGAGAAGCCTGATCTCGAGAGGCGGTTTTTCCGGCGCACAGACAGCCAGTTATTCGAAATTGCGCTCGAAATTGTGCAGTACGTGGCGGAGGTAAGGAAGCCGGATGGCGAACGGTTGCCGCAGTATCACGAGGCGGGGTTGAGCTCGCTCAAGTTTCAGTTGCTTTCGCCGGCGCCGATTTACCCCGACGTGGAAAAGCTGGACATGACCACGACACTCCAGCTGGCGGCAGAGAAGCTGGGTGCGCAGGACGCATACATTCAGGCGATCACGCAGGGAAACGGGATCGACAAGGCTGCGGATGCGCTTGTCGACGGCACCAAGCTGGCCGACGTGGCAGTGCGCAAGGCGCTGCTCGATGGCGGCGAAGCGGCGGTGAACGCCTCGACCGATCCCATGATTGAGGCGGCGCGGCGCGTGGACCCGATTGCGCGCAACGAATATTTGTACCATCGCGATCATGTAACCAGCGTACTGAGCCCGGCCGAAGAGAAGATCGGCAAAGCGCGGTTCGCGGTGTACGGGAAGGATACTTATCCGGATGCGACCTTCACGCTGCGCCTGAGCTACGGCACGGTGGAAGGCTACCCGTACAACGGAACCCAGGCGCCGCCATTTACCACGTTTTACGGGCTCTACGATCGCGCGGCCGGCTTCAGCAATAAGTCTCCCTGGGATCTGACGCCGAAGGAAGCGGCCGCGGTGGACAAGCTGGACCTGGCCACGCCAATGAATTTTGTGTGCAGCGACGACATTATCGGCGGCAATTCCGGCTCACCGGTGGTGGATCGCAACGGCGAGCTGGTGGGCCTCATCTTCGACGGCAACATCGAGTCGCTGGCCGGCGATTTTGTTTACGACGGGGAGACGAACCGCGCCGTGGCCGTGCATGCGGCGGGCATGATGGAGGCGCTGCGCAAGATTTACCACGCCGATGCACTGGCGGACGAGATCGAGGGCAAACAATAGAGCGCTTTGGGATTTGAGCGCGCTTGGGCTCCGGCCGGCGGGTTCGGTGACTAAGAATCAGCTTGACAGCGGTTGCGGATCATTTATTCTTGGATCACCCCCGCCTAGTTTGAGGCGTTTCCATGAAAGTTCACCCGGTAGCTCTTGCGGCTCTGGCTGCCGTGCTCGCGTCTGTGCCTTTGCAGTCCCAATCGGGGGGGGCGGCAGGCGGCGCGAAACGCGCTTTGCTGGTGGGGATCGACCTTTATGAACCGGCGGGAACTCAGGCGCAACATCCTCCGGGATGTGAGGGCGGCCGCTGCGATCTGCCCGCCTTCAAGAATCTCGACGGCCCTCTCAACGATGTGGCCGCGATGCGCGACCTGCTCAGCAGCCCCAAGTTCGGCTTCGATCCCAAGAATATCGTGGTGGTGACGGACCCGGCGCTGCCGGCCGCGCCGCTTCCGTTCACCGATCTGCCGGCCTCCGGAACAACCCATGACGGGCTGCTCCAGGCGATGCAGAAATATCTCGTCGATGTGCCGCAGAAGGGCGACACCGTGGTGTTTTACTACGCCGGGCATGGGTCGCTGCGCGTGAACAGCAAGGGCACCAAGATGGCGATGCTGGTGAACGGCAAGCCCAGCCACGCCGACAGCACGCTGGTGCCGTCGGACGCGTGGACGGGAAACTATGACATCCGCGACCGCGAGATGACGCGCATTTTGAACGCCGCCCTGGATAAGGGCGTGCGCCTGACGGTGCTGCTCGACAGTTGCCACAGCGGCTCATTCACGCGCGGCGTGGAGATCGGCAAGCAGTACACGGAGCGCTCGCTGGGCTACGATCCGCGCGACATCAACGAGGGGCCGGACCTGCTGCCGAGCGGCGAAGAGGCGCCTGCGCCGACGGAGAGGAAGACGAATCCGGCGCTGGTATTCTCTGCCGCGCAGCAGGACCAGACGGCGAAGGAACGCGACTTCGGCGATACGCCCTCGACCACGGTGGCGCATGGCGCGTTTACGGTGGCCCTGATCAAGGCGCTGGAGGCGCTGCCCGCCGATGCGCCGGCCTCCGACGTGTACCGGCAGGTGCGCGCCACGCTCGAAGGCGAGCAGGTGGGCGACCAGACGCCGGCCATGGATGCGAGCGCGGACCGGCTGCGCGAGCCTCTCTTCGGCGGCATGAAAGCCGATGTGGGCAAAACACGGGCCGCAGCAATTGGCGTGGACGAGGACGAAGGCACGGTGCTGCTCGATGCGGGCCAGCTTTCGGGCATCGCCACGGGCAGCGAGTTTACCTCTCTGAGCGCGGACAGCGAGGGACGGCGCACGAAGCTGAAGGTGGAAAGCCTCGATGGGCTCACGCACGCGACCGCGAAGGTGGTGACGCCGCTTAAAGCGACGGTGACCGTGGGGCAGGTCTTCGAACTGACCAAGTGGGTTCCGAGCGAGATCGACACGCTGCACGTATGGACGTGGCCGGCAAACCTGAGCGTGCAGGCGATCGAGAGCACGGCGGAGCAGGTGAAGGCCGCGGGCGTGACGGTGGTGGACGATCCGGTGGAGAAGCCTTGGAGCGATATGCTCGCGTGGAACGGATCGGCGTGGGAGCTGCGGCACGCGGGGCGTACGGTGGACACGCACGCGGGCGCGAGCCTGACGGCGGAGGTGATCGAGACCGCCGCGAGCGGAGTGGCGCAGTTGTGCGTGGATGAGTCGCTGAGCGCGGATGAGAAGCAGGCGCTGGCCCCGGTGCACAACCCGGCGATTGCGTACCAGGCCGATGTGAAAGGGTGCGACACCTTCCTGCTGAAGCAGAACGGCGCGTGGGTTGTGCGCCATGTGGAGCAGGCTTCGACCAAGACACTGGGCGCAACCGTGAGCGCAGCGGCACTCCAGCAGGCGCTGGGCGCGGAGGCGAAGCTCTGGGTGAACCTGCCGCCGCCCCAGGAGCTCGCAGCGAGGCTGGCGCTGCACGTGGACGGGAGCCTGGTGAAGGGCGTGGACGACGTGGCCACTGCGGACTACATTCTGGCCGGCAGCCTGAGCGACGACGGGCCGCAGTGGGCGTGGTTCCACAAGGCGGAGTACGCGGCCGGACCGCGCACAGCGGAGATGCACGACCACAGTCCCGGATGCTCTACCAATTCCAAATATCCGGTCGCGAGCGACTGGGTGGTGCTGGCCGATCCGGCGTCGGTTGCGGATGCCAGCTCGGTGCTGAACGGTTACGCCGAGCGGCTGGCCAAGGTGAACGGATGGCTGAACATCGCCGACAATCTTTCCGGCGCCTCCGATGCCGAGTATTACAACCTGGTCTTCAAGCGCGTCACCGATCAGTCGGCGCTGCCCGAGGGCGTGGCGGCCA
>JASHUF010000036.1 GCA_030040175.1 Acidobacteriaceae bacterium | reverse complement strand
CGAAGACCGCCCGTGGCCGCCGGAAAAGCGGCGGCATCGCACATGGGGCAAGTCCGCCGTCGTTACTCAATCCTTACGGGTTCAGGCCTACGCTGGACATGTAGGAAAGACGCGTATGTCCGGCGCCAGGCGCCTCCTTCGCAGCGCAGCTGCAGTGCCCGTTCTTTTTCTGGTTGCGGGCATCGGCTACCGGCTTCACTCCCGGCCGCTCACCGCGGGATTAGTCGACCTTCTGCTTGTCATGGTGGTCGCATTTCGATGGGGATTCATCGAGGCTGCGATTGCAGCCATTGCCGCGGTCGCCGCGCTGGACTACTTCTTTATGCCGCCGATTTTTTCCTTGTACGAAGAAAATCCCCAGGATTGGATCGCTTCGGCCATCTTCCTTCTGCTCGCTCTTTTTGTAAGCCGGTTTGCCCACCGCCTGAGCAGCCAGACCCTTGCCGCCGACCAGGAACGAACCCGGCTCGAAAGACTCTACCTCACCGGCCGCGACATCATCATGATGGATCGCCGCCAGGAGATCGGCGCGCAGCTTGCGGGCCTGATCCGCGACATCTTCAAGGCAGATGCGGTTGCCATCCTGGATGGGCGCGAGCCGCGCATGGACAAGGCGGGGAGCGGGACCGTCCCCGAAGATGAAGTGCGCGCCACTTACTTCAACGATGCTCCCGAGACCGACCTGATTGCTCACCGTTTCATGCGTGTACTGCGGCTCGGGGCCAGGCCGGTGGGCGCGCTCTATATTGCCGCCTCTTCGCCCGACAGCTATTTGGACGCCAAATCCGTGGACGCCATCGCTTCTCTTGCCGCCCTGGCCCTTGAGCGGGCGCACTCCTTTACCGCCGAGAGCAACGCCGAAGCCGCGCGGCGCAGCGAGCAGCTCAGGTCAACGATCCTCGACGGCCTGGCGCACGCCTTTCAAACTCCTCTGGCCACCATCCAGACCGCCAGCTCCGGCCTGCTCGAGATTCCGCACCTGGGACCAACCGAGAAAGAGCTCGCGGCGCTCATCGAGGGCGAGGCGTCCCGCTTATCCGAGTTGACCGGCAAGGTGCTCCGGACCGCCGAACTGGCGGATGCCACGCTGAAAGTCAACTACGAGAAGATCCTTCTCAGCAAGTTTCTTGACGACTGCCGGAAGTCCGCCGCGCCCATCCTCGACAACCACCCGCTGCGTCTCGCCTGCGACGCCCGGTTGCGATTCGTCTGGGCCGACCGCCGGCTCCTCGAAATGGCTCTGCTGCAACTGATCGACAATGCCGCGAAATATTCGCGCGCCGCATCGCTGGTTACGCTGCGGGTTCAATCTACGGATTCCGAGATCGTGTTCAGCGTGCAGAACGAGGGTTCTTACATCGCTCCCCAAGAGACGCTGCGCATCTTCGAGCGCTTCTACCGGTCGCCGGATGCGCAGTACAGGGCGCCCGGAAACGGCATCGGTCTCTCGGTCGCCAAGAGAATCGCTGAGGTTCACCGCGGACATGTTTGGGCAGAGAGCGAGCTCGAAGCCGGCACAACATTCTTCCTGGCGCTGCCGCAGATACAAAAGGAGGCATGAAGTGAAGGAGACCCAGGGCAGGGTTCTCATCGTGGAAGATGACGCCTCGCTGCGGCGCAGCTTGCGCGCCACGCTGGGCATCCTTGGTTTTGAAGTGGGTGAGGCGGGCAACGGCGAAGAGGGTCTCGCCAGTCTGCGCGCCGGACACTACGATGCGGTTCTGCTCGACATCAACATGCCCGGCCTGGGAGGAATTGAAACCTGCGTCCGCATGCGGCGCATCTTCACCCGCCTGCCCATCCTCATGCTCACCGTCCGCGGCAACGAGGACGACAAGGTGAAGGCACTCGACGCCGGCGCCGACGATTACATCACCAAGCCGTTTCAGATTCGAGAGCTCGCAGCCAGGCTTCGCACCGCCATCCGCCGCTATCACGCTCCCGAATCGCCCGAGGAACTTCCTATCACCGTCGGCGACCTTACGCTCGATCCCAACCAGCGCACCGCTCAAAAGGCCGGTGCCGAAATCCACCTGACCCCGCTCGAATTCGACACTCTCAAAGTGCTTATGTCGCATGCCGGCCGTCCGGTTTCCCACGCCAGGCTGCACAGTGCTCTTGGCCTGGCCGGCGACTTCTCCAATCGCGGCCACCTGCGTGTTCTCATCGGACAGTTGCGCAAGAAGCTGGGTGACACCTCTGCCAATCCCACTTACATCGTCACCGACGGATACGTCGGATACCGCTTTCGCGAGTCCCCGGCTTGTGGCGGATAAACTCCGGAGCGCGCAGGAACCGGCACCATGGGGCTCTTGCGCAATCCTTTCCCCCTGTGTTTTCCCTCTCTGGCCTGCCAGACTCTTCCGTTTCGCCCCGGCAACCAAACTCCGCTTGAAAAACCCCGCCCCGGCGTCGTACCATGCGCCATCGGCTTCGCGCACAATCTGCAAGCGCAGGCGGGGGGAATCAAGCCGCCGTGTCCTGTCCATTCTCGAGTACGTTCCGCGCCGCCGCGCGGCCGGGCGTGTGGGTGCGGGCCGCCGGCTGGTGCGCGCTCATTGCCGCATGCCTGCCTGCCCACGCGCAGTTTGACCGCTGGTATCAGCTCAGCGAGCAGGCGGTGCAGCTCAAAAACCAGGGCAAGGAGGCTGAAGCGCTGCCCCTCGAGCAGCAGGCCGCGCAAGTGGCCCAGTCCACCTGGGGCCCGGATGACGCGCACGTCGGCCTGTCTTTGAACCTCGAAGGCATGCTGGAGATGGACCTTGAGAAATTCAGCGACGCGGAGACTCATCTCCAGCGCGCGCTCGAAATCTTTACCCGCGCAGAAGGCGCCACCAGCAGAAACACGGCCGGCGTCCTCAACAACCTGGGTGTTCTTTACGGGAATCTCGCCAATTATCCGGAGGCGGAGAAAGCCCTCGCCCAGGCGCTCGCCATCGAGGAGAAGCTCCTGGGCGAAAACGATCCGGCCATTGCCACCGACTCCAACAACCTGGCCCTCATTGACATGAAGGAAGACAAGTATGCCGAGGCCGAAGCTCTTTACAAGAAGGCCATCGCCATCGACCAGCGCCTTGGCCGCTCCGACTTGAGCATCGATCTCGGCGGACTGGGGACACTCTACGAGCAAATGGCCCGCTACGCCGACGCAGAGCTGGCATTCAACCAGGCGCTCACGCTGGATTTGAAGGCCCTCGGACCCAACCACCCGCAGATCGGTATCGATCTCTATCACCTGGCGCAGGCGTACCAGTTCGAAGGCAAATTTGCCGACGCGGAGCAGACTTACGGCAAGGCCATGGTGATCGAGCAGAAGACGGGCGCGCAGGATCCGGCCACGATCTCTTCCATTGAATCGGACATGGGCGACCTTTTCCGTGCAGAAGGCAAGTACCCCGCGGCCGAATCCATGTTGCTGCAGGCGCTCAAGAGCCGCGTGCAGGCCCTGGGGCCGAACCACCCGGACGTGGCCAGCGACCTCTCGGGCCTCGGCCTTCTCTACGAATACGAGTTCCGTTATAGCGATGCCGAGCGGGCCTTTCAGCAGGCCCTCTCCATCGATATGAAGAGCCTCGGGCAACAGAATCTGCAGACCGCCAAAGCCATGGTCGATCTCGCCAACCTCTACGGAACGCACGGCGAGTCCGGCGCCTCCGAGCAGTTGTTCTATAACGCCATCCAGATTTTTCTCAAAAGCCCCGGGCAGGTGGAAAAGCGCGTGGCGAGTGTTGTCTTTCAGGGGG
>JASHUF010000338.1 GCA_030040175.1 Acidobacteriaceae bacterium | reverse complement strand
GTCAAGTTACACGATCGTTCCCGAAGGGCAGCATTACAGACCGGACCAGCGGCCCAGTGTTTTCGAGAACGACGTGGGGGCGGATTTCTTCGCGGTGTTCGGCATTCCCATCGTGGCGGGGCGCGGCTTTAACGCGGACGATACCGCGGCATCGAGCAAGGTGGCGGTGGTGAACGAGAGCCTGGTGAAGAAGTTCTTTCCCAACCAGGATCCCATCGGGCGCACATTCGACGCGGGCCTTAATCACCCGATAAAGATTGAGATTGTGGGCGTGTGCGGCGATGCGAAGTACTACACTCTGCGCAAGCCACCGGCGCCCACGTACTACGCTCCGTATGTCCAGGCGACCGGGGGCATTTCGGGGGTGACCTTTGCCGTTATCACGCGGGAGCCCAGCCTGGAGATCTTGCCGTCGCTGAGACACGCGGTGGTATCAGTGGACCGCGATCTGCCGCTGCTGGACGTACGGACGCAGGACGAACAGATCGCGTCGACTCTGGAGCCAGAGCGCATCTTCGCGAGCCTTACATCGGGATTCGGAGTGCTGGCGCTGGTGCTGGCCTGCATCGGGATTTATGGGATCACGGCGTATTCCGTCTCGCAGAGGACGAACGAGATCGGGATTCGCATGGCGCTGGGCGCGCGGCCGGGGCGTGTGCTGCGCATGGTGCTGAGTGAAGCCTCCTGGCTGACGGCGATTGGGGTAGTAACTGGAGTCGCCGGTGCGCTGGCCCTGGGCCGATTGATCGCCAGCCTGTTGTATGGATTGAAGGCGTGGGATCCGGTGACATTCGTGGGGTCAGCAGCGCTGCTGATTCTGGTGGCGCTGGGTGCGGGATGGGTTCCTGCGCGGCGCGCTGCAAGCGTGAGCCCGATGCGCGCGCTGCGGCACGAGTGACGGAAAAGGCGGGCAGCAGGGACTAAGGGACTAAGGGACCAGGGGACCAGGGGACCAGGGGACTAGGGGACTGAGGGACTGGAGTAAAGGCGAAAGGGGCACACGATGGGAGAGTCTTTCAGGAATCTTGCGGCTTGGCAACGGTCTGTTGAAATGACCGTGGCAATTTACAGACTCACATCTTCTTTTCCCGCCTCAGAACGCTTTGGCCTGGCAAATCAGCTTCGACGGGCGGCTGTTTCGGTTGCGAGCAACATAGCCGAAGGCTATGGTCGTTCAACGAGAGGCGCGTATGTCCAGTTTCCCGGACATGCGCGTGGCTCGAACTCGGAGGTGGAAACGCAGTTAGTGATCGCAAGGGAGCTCGGCTTCGGCTCGCAACAAGCGCTCCGCGCTGCAGAGGAATTATGCAAAGGTGTGGGCATCGTGCTGGGCGCATTGATCAAGTCTCTGCGAATACCTTGATAGTGCCTTAGCGGCTTCCGGCCGCAGAGTCCCTTAGTCCCCCAGTCCCTCAGTCCCGGTTTTTACCCCCTCCAGAAAAACCACGCCGCCATCGTGAGCCCGATCGCCACCACCAGCCCGCGCAGCACCGGCTGTGGCACGCGCCGCGCCGCGCTGGCTGAGACATACCCTCCAAGGGCCGCCGCGCCCATCGCTGCCAGGCAATAGCGCCACACCACCTGCCCGTCGGCAATGAAGATCACGAACGCAATCCCATTGGCCAGCAGGTTGGCCACCACTTTGAGCGCGTTGATCGCGTGGATGTCCCGGTAGCCGGCGAGCGCCAGCAGTGTCATGAACAGAAACCCCGCGCCCGCGCCGAAGTAGCCCACGTAAAAACTCACCATCGCTGCGGCCACAAAAAGCGGCAGCCGGCGCGGCACGTGTGCTTGGCCCTGCGCCGCACGCTGCGCCCGCTTCGCCTGCAGCCGCTGGAGCGCCCGTGAAACCGGGCCGCTCACCGCAAATGTCAGCGCCGCCCCGAGCAGCAGCCACGGCACCAGGCGCATAAAGGTCTGCTGCGGCGTGTTGAGCAGCACCACCGCACCCGCCGATCCGCCCGCCAGCCCGGCCGCGCCCATCAGCCACGCCGCGCTCAGGTTCCTGCGCACGTCTTCGCGATAGGCGGCCACGCTCGTCAGTTGTCCCGGCCAGATCGCCACCGTGTTGGTCGCATTCGCCTGCACGGGCAACATGTTCATGCCCAGCAGCGCCGGAAAGGAGAGAAACGATCCGCCGCCGGCCACCGCGTTCAGCACCCCGGCCAGAAACGCAGCCACCACCAGCCACACCCATCGCCACGTTGGGTCGGAGAAAACAGCTTGCATGTGCGCCATTCGCTCCCATTGTAGAGTCCCGCCGTTGCCCCGTCCTTTCCGCGCATTTTGCGGAAAGGGTGGGAAGCCAAGCGATCGCCTCGTTGCCCCATTCTTGCGCGTTTTGGGCGCAAGGGTTGGGAAACCGCGCGGCGGATTTTCCTGTCGGTTTCCGCCTCCGCGTCGTATCCTCATCCCATGATTCCCCACCGCTTTCTGCGCTTCGCAGGATGGCTCTGCGTTCTCTTTCTCCCTGTCCCCGCACGGCTCGCCGCGCAAACCGCGCCTTCCCCACTCCCGCCCGCCGTACTGCACATCGACGGCCTCGGCAAAGGCGCCGCGCCCCTCGACGGCCCCTGGCAGTTCCACCTCGGCGACAATCCCGCCTGGGCTCTCGCCGCATCTCCGGACTCGACCGGCGTGAATGGCTGGGAATCGATCGGTACGGACAACACCTGGGGCGCGCAGGGCCATCCCTCGTACGTCGGCTACGCCTGGTACCGCAAGCACCTGAGCCTCTCTCCCGCTCGCGACGCTTCGCCGGACTTCTACCTTCTCATCCGCCATATCGACGACGTCTACCAGGTCTACTGGAACGGCCAGATCGTCGGCCACAACGGCCACATGCCGCCGCATCCCTCCCATCTCTACGGGCAGGCGCCCCAGATCGTCCACCTCGGCCCTGCCCGCGATGGCGTCCTCGCCGTCCGCGTCTGGAAGGCCCCGCTCGACTCCTTCGATCCCTCGACCCTCGGCGGATTCGCCGCAACGCCTTTGGCCGGCTCGCTGGAGACCCTCGCCGCCCTCCAAGCCAGCGACGATTACTCCTGGCTCCAGGGCCGCCAATATTACTTCGCCATGCGCTCGCTCTACGCGCTGGTCATGCTTCTCAGCCTGCTTGCCTGGCTCCGGGACCGCTCGCACAAGGTTCTGCTGGCCATGGCTGTGTTTTCCGGGGCGCCTTTCGTCTCCATGTTTCTCGTAGGCCTCCGCCTGCCTATCTCCCACAATGCCGCCCTCGGGTGGCTGCAACCGCTCCTCAGCCTGCAGGACATCGGCCTCTGGTATCTCCTCCTCTATCTGCTTCGGCTCGACAAGAACCGCCGCCTCGCCTCGATCACCCGCCTGCTGGCCGTCATCAGCATCATCTCCACTTCTCTCGATGGCGCGCTCACCCTCCTCGACTGGAGCAATCCCCACCTTGCCTCCTGGGCGCAGGGGGCCGACGGCTTGCTCACCGTCGTCTTTACCGCCGTCCAGATGTGGCCCTGGGTCCTGCTCGCCTTCGGCCTGCGCAGGCGCCTCGAACCCGCGCGCTGGCTGGTCGCCATCACCGCCTTCCTCACCGAATTTCTCTTCGTCTTCCGCATCGCCTCCACGCAGGGAGACCGTTACACGCACTGGACCCTGGGCGAGCGCCTTGCGCAACCCCTGTTTTTCTTCCTCGGCAACGGCTTCACGGCGCAGACCATCACGGATACGCTGCTGCTGCTCGCCATCATTTACGCCGTCTACCGCACTATGCAGGAGACCTCGGCGCGCCAGGCCACGCTCGAGCAGGAGTTCAAAAGCGCGCGTGAGCTGCAGCAGGTGCTCATCCCGGAAACCCTCCCCGAGCTGCCCGGCTACGCCGTCACCAGCGCCTATCGTCCTGCGCAGGAAGTCGGCGGCGACTTCTTCCAGATCGTTCCCCTTGAAGGCGCCTTCGCCCGCTCCACGCTCATCGTTCTCGGCG
>JASHUF010000337.1 GCA_030040175.1 Acidobacteriaceae bacterium | reverse complement strand
CTGGCGCAGCGTTTCTTCCATCTGCTTGACAATGAGCGCGACCCCGGAGCGCAACTGCTCGGCCGAGCCCGTGGACTTGAGGGCAAGGTCGAAGTTGTCGAGCACGGGGAGAAACTGTTCGATGACGCCCGCGGCGGCGTAATCGCGGAACTCGAGGCGCTCGCGCTCGGCGCGCTTGCGCGCGTTGTCGAACTCCGCCTGCAGGCGCGCCAGGCGGTCGAGCAACTGGTCGCGTTCGGCCTTGAGCTTATCGATCTCCGGGGGCTGAGCGGGTTCCGAAGGCACGCGCGTCCCGGCTGCGGCCGCCGGCGGCGCTGCGGCGTCGGTTGCGGCCGCGCCGCCCGCATCGCCCGCGGGGATCTCCAGCGGCTCGAGTACATTCAATTCCGATTCCTGCTTGGGCATTTCCTTGCTTCGTCTTCCTTCCATTCCGTTGGCCCGTTTGTTGGTCTCGTCCGGCTGCGCCGCCGCGGCGGCCAGCTCCTCCCTCTTTATTCGATGTCGCTCAGGGGACCACGGGCGCTATGGTTCCCGTCCTTACTGGGAGGGAATGTCAAAGATTCGCTCCGAAAGCCGGGCTATATAGCTGACTGCCTGGATCATCTCCTGATACTGGATGCGTGTGGGTGCGATCACGGCAACCGTTCCCAGGTTGGCCGCGCCGAGGCGGGCAGGCGCGCCGATGAGCACCAGATCCTGCATGGCCGGCGAGGCTTCATCGAGGCCGACGACGACGCGCACCTCCTGACGGCGGCCATCGACGTAGGCGTTCAAGAGTTCGATGAGGCGCTGCTTGGCTTCGAGGGCGAGCAGCATCTGGCGCAGGCGCTCGCGGTCCTGCTCAGCGGCGATGAGATTGGCGATGCCGTCGACGAAGATGGCCGGCGCGGCCTCGCTCGCGGCCAGCGCGCCCTTGCGGCAGAGCTCTTCCACTGAGGAGACAAGCTTGTGATAGGCCTCGCGCTCCGCCTCCACGCGGCGGGCCACTTCCGCGCGGATGCGCTCGATGGGCCAGCCGCGGAAGTTTTCGTTCAGGTAGCGCGCGGCGGTTTCGAGCTCGAGGTGGGTCATCTCGCGGTCGAGGATGAGAACACGGTCCTGCACCGCACCGGCCTGGGTGACGAGCACGGCCAGCACGCGGCCGGAGGCGAGGCGCGAAAAGTGAATGTGCTCGAGGACCTGGCCGGCGGTGGAGCTGGCGAGCGCTACGCCCAGGCCGCGCGAGATCAGAGCCAGCACGTGCGAGGTGCGCTCCAGATAATCGTTGGAGCTGGTGACGCCGGAGAGGCTTTCTTCAATCTGCCCGCGGCGCGCTTCGCTCAGGGGCACCGGGGCTGCCGGCGCAACCGGGCCGCCTGCCTGCGCCAGCGCCGGGACGCGACCCGACTGCGTGAGCTGCTCGACATAATAGCGGAAGGCCGCAGCCGTGGGGACCCGGCCGGCGGAGGTGTGCGGCTGCTCCAGCAGCCCCGTCTCGCCCAGGGTGGACATGACGTTCCGCAGCGTGGCCGAGCTGAGGCCCTCGCGGTTTTCAAAGTAGACCGCAAGCGCCTGCGAGGCCACCGGCTCGCCGGTGGCGATGTACAGGTCGATGAGGGTTGTCAAAACCAGCCGTTCCCTCGGGCTGAGGCGCGTTTCGGGCATTTTCGTCGCGGCGTCCGCTACGATCCGCCAAGGGAGGAATGGACGAAACTCCCCGCCTCTAACGGACCGCTGCAACCTTTCCATAAGTCGCTTTGATTCTTTAACTTAAGTGGAAAATTTGCGGTTCTCTCCTGCTTTATTGTAGGAACGGAAATTGACCAATGTCAAGGCGCAAGCGGCGGCTTGTGGTCGGGTTGCAGAAATGCCGGTCACCGGCCGGCGGGCTGGTTGTAATAGCCGGTGTTGGTGCGGGCAGTGAGGCCGGGCTTGTCCAGCCGGACATCGAGTTTGTGGTATTCGTCGGGGCCGTCGGCAGGCGGCGGTTCAAAGGTGACGGAATAGTACGTTCCGGCGTCGCGGACGCAGGTTTCAATCGAGGCGGCGACATCGTTGCTGGGCGGCAGCGCCAGGCCGCCGCTTTGCACGGCAAGAACTTTGAGGCCGAGATTGGGAAGGTTCGCCTGGTTAACTTTCTTTACCCCTTTGAGGAAAGACTCGTAGAGGAAGGTGTCGGAGTTGGGCATGCCCTGGGAGATGCTGTACAGGTCCACCTGGGCCTCGCGCATCAGGGTGGAGAGCTGGACAATTTCACTGAAGAGCCGTTGCTGGCCTTTGACCGAGAGGTTGACATTCGCCGAGTTGAGAAGCGGCCAGCCGGGGCCGGCCCAGATGAGCAGCTTGCGGCCGGGATAAGGGACCAGGTTGCTCACCAGGCCGTTGAGCAAGTTGGAGGAGAGCTGGAAGCGCTCGATGGCGCCGTAAGCCCCGGCCGAGCGGGAGAGGGTGCGCAGGCGGCTTTCGGCCGATTCGAGGGCCGCTGCCAGCGCGTTGCCGTCGAGGGTAGGGGGCCCCTGCGGCTCGATGCTGGTATTGGTGAGCCAGAAGAGCGAAACGGGCTGAGCCAGATGGCCGCCGTTGCGGCGCAGGTAGCTTTCCACCTGCTGGCGGGTATAGGAGACCTCAGTGAAATCGGTATTCACGGTGTCAAAGAGGACGATCACCTGAACCGGCGCATCGGGAGCGTTGGCCGGCGCGTCGTAGGCGTGAAAGGAAAGAATCCGGCTCGGCTGGTTGTTGTCCAGGAGGGTGAAATCCGACGCCGTGAGCCCGGGAATCGGCCTTCCCGCGTGATCGGTCACGACAATGTCGAGATGAATGCCCGCGCCGGAGGCGGGATTCCCCGCATCCCCTGCAGGCGACGGTGAAACAGCCGGGGCGGGCGACGCCGATGCGGGCACAGGCTGGACTGCCGCCGGGCCTTGGGAAGGCGCTGCGGCAGCGGCCTGACCGCGGCCCGCGAGTGGGAACAGACAACAGAGCAAGAGGAAGCAATACCGGCACGACCGCGACATGACTGAAGGCTCCCGCTGGCGAGGGATTGAAATCTTTCAGAGGAAGACCATGATACTCCTCCGGCTGAGTGAAAAGCGGGCGAAGCCTTTCCTTGGCGGACCGTTCCACTTCCGAATCCGGTTACCTTTTTGGG
>JASHUF010000336.1 GCA_030040175.1 Acidobacteriaceae bacterium | reverse complement strand
CACCGAGGCCGTAGCGGCCAAGTTCGCCGCGCTTCCCGGCGGCGAGGCGCGCCGCGAGCTGGCGCCCCCACGGGCGAGCGCGCGCATTCAACTGCGCAGCAAGAAGTCGCTCGAGCAGGTGCAGATCTGCCTGGGCGTGCCCGCCCCTCCCATCACCGACGACAACCGCTACGCCACGCTGATTCTCAACACCGTGCTCGGCGGCGGCATGAGCTCGCGCCTCTTCCAGACCGTCCGCGAAGAGCGCGGCATGGTCTACTCCATCTACTCGGACCTGAGCCCGTATCGCGACACCGGCACGCTGTGCGTGTACGCGGGGACTTCCGTGAGCAAGGCGCTGGAGGTGGTGGAGCTGATTCTCGCCGAGTTCCGCAAGCTCAAGCGGGAGCCGCTGGGCGACGAAGAGCTGACCCGCGCCAAGGACCAGCTCAAGGGCAATATCCTGCTCGGCCTGGAGAGCTCGAACTCGCGCATGGCTAACCTGGCGCGGCAGGAAATGTACTTCCAGCAGTTCTTCACCGTGGACGAGATCATTGCCCGCATCGGCGAGGTAACCGCGGAGCAGGTGCAGGCCATGGCGCAGCGGCTCTTCGATCCGGGCAGGATTGCCGTGACGCTTCTGGGTCCGCTGCGCGGCGTGAAGCTGAACCGCGAGATGCTGGCCTGCTGAAAAGCAGCCTCTAGCTTTTAGCTCTTAGCTGCTAGCTCTCCTGTGCCGGGCCGTCTGCCGCGGCCTCTTCGAACGGGTCAGGTTAGAAGACTCGTCAAAACGCCGCAGACTCACGGCCGGGGCACGAATGGCTAACGCATTTTCTGAGTAGCTGTATCTCGAAGACGGAAGGCAGAGTCGACGCGACCAACAGGGAGCGGCGACCTTACGAGGAAATGAAAAGGACACAGTGACTCAGAAAATGCCGTAGAGGCTATGAGCTAGTAGCTAAAAGCTGCCTTTCTGAGCGCGCCCTTCCCCTGATGCGTCTCTCCGTTGTAGCATTTTCACGAACGGTCCGGGAGCCACCGGACGCGCTCCATGAGGCAGGGGAATCCATGAATCGCATGCTTTTGCTTTCGCGCGCCCGCGGTGCGCGCGCTTCGGCCGCGGCGAGCGGCTTTACGCTGATGGAACTTCTGATCGTCATCGCCATCATTCTCATTCTGATGCTCATGGCCATCCCCACGGTGGGCGTCATGCGCAAGCACGCCAATGAGACATCGGCCATCAATTCGCTGCGCGCCATCACCCAGGCCGAGATTCAGTACGAGTCGACCTATCCGGCCAACGGGTTTGCCTGCTCGCTGCCCTCCCTGGGCGGCGATCCCAACTCCGGCCCGCCCACGCCGCAGTCGGCGCATTTGCTGCAGGCCGATCTCGCCTCCGGTTACAAATCGGGTTACGTCTTCAGCATCACCAACTGCTCCAAGGTGACCATTAACAACACCGACAAGATCACGGGTTATAGCGTGACCGCAGTGCCGCAGGCGGTGGGCAAAACCGGCGACCGGGGCTTCTGCACCGACCAGTTCGGCGGCGCGCCCAAGTACGACTCGACGGGCGGCACCAACTGCACGCAACTGCTGCAATGACGCGCGCGCAGGCGGCGCGGCGGAGCGGGTGCGTTCTGCTGGCCGGGTTCGCTTTCGGCGCCTGCCTCTATGCGCAACGGCCGTCGCCGCCGGCGCAAGGGGCATCCGCGTTGGAATTGGCCCAGCGCGTTGACCGCCACTACGACCGTCTGCATTCGCTCAAAGCGCAGTTCTCGGAGACCTACGCCGGCCTGGGCATGAACCGCGCCGAGGAGGGCACGCTGCTGCTGTCCAAGCCCGGCCGCATGCGCTGGGATTACAATTCGCCTCCGGGGAAGGTGTTTCTGCTCGATGGCAAATACGGGTGGTTTTATACGCCGGGCGCGCCGCAGGTGCAGCGCGTGGCGGCCAGGGAACTGGACGACCTGCGCTCGCCCCTGCGCTTCCTGCTGGGGCACACCGAACTTGAAAAGGAACTGACGGGCCTGAAGGTAGCGCCCGATCCCTCCCATCCTGCCGGCCTGGTCCTGACGGGGCAGCCAAGAGGACAGGAACAGCGGGTGAGCCGCGTTACGCTGGCGGTGGATCCGGCATCGGACGCGATCGTTGCGCTCGAGATCGACGAGACCGACGGCGCCGTGACGCGCTTTACCTTCACCGCACAGCAGCCGGATGCGCCCGTGCCGCCGGAGACCTTCCGCTTTACGCCGCCCCAAGGGATTCCGGTGGTGGATTCGCCTCCGCCGGTTTAAGGAGCTGCCCCCGGGGCTTTTCGCTCGGGTGCGCGTTTCCGTTTCCGGCGCTGCCGGCGTGTGAACCGGAGCGCGGTCTTGCGCTGCAGGGGAGGAGCGTAAGACCCGTCAGACGCGCTGTAAGACACACGAGGCACGATCCAACGGGCGCGGAAAGCCCGCCCGACTACGCGGGCTCTGCCCTGGAAAATTTGAGAGGACTCATTATTTGCCGGGCTTGGCTGGCGCGCTGGCCGGAGCCGGTGTTGCCTCCTCCAGCACCGAGTGGCTTCCGGAGGCGCGCTGGTAGAGAACCACCAGGCTGATGGAGGTGCACATGAAAATGACCGCGCACCAGGTGGTCACGCGCGTGAGCACGTTGGCCGCGGCGCGCGGACCGAAGGCGGTCTGCGAGCCCTGGCCGCCGAAGGCGCCGGCGAGGTCGGCTGAGCGGCCCTGCTGAATGAGCACAATGAAAATCAGCGCCAGGCACACGATGATATGCACGACAAGAACGAAGTAGAAGAGAATTTGCATGCGATGATCTTCTTTCCTTGAGGGTGCTGGCCGGGCCCGCGTCTGCCCCGCTTGTGCGCCCTGCGCGGGGAATTTTGGTGCGGAAGGCGGGACTTGAACTTGAGCCGCTTTGCGGGCGTTAGCCCGCAGGCGAAATCCCGAGCGCAGCGAGGGACCCAGACCTGCCCCGCACTTCCATGAATTTGGTGCGGAAGGCGGGACTTGAACCCGCATGCCTCTCGGCGCCACCCCCTCAAGATGGTGTGTCTGCCAATTTCACCACTTCCGCACGCAAACCTTACAAGTATAACAAAGGAAGAGTTCGGGCTCGAGGGGGCCCAAAGACGGGCATGACCACGCGCAGGAAAGAGACGCCGGGCCCCGCTGAGGTGCACAAGTCCGCGCTGGTCATCGACGGCCACGCGGACACCCCGCAGCGCTTTCTCGACGAGAACTTCGATCTTG
>JASHUF010000335.1 GCA_030040175.1 Acidobacteriaceae bacterium | reverse complement strand
CAGGGTGATGTCCGGCAGGTGCGTGCCGCCGGCGTAGGGATCGTTCAGGATGGCCATGTCGCCGGGCGCGAAATCGATGGCGGCAATCGCCGCCTCCACGCTCATGGGCATCGATCCCAGGTGCACGGGCATGTGATCACCCATGGCGATCACGCGTCCCCGGCCGTCGAAGACCGCACAGGAGTAGTCGCGCCGTTCCTTGATGTTGGGCGAGAGCGCCGTTCGCCGGAGCGCCGCGCCCATCTCTTCGGCAATGGAATGCACGGCGGCGCTGAAGATGGAGAGGTCAATAGGATTTGCCGTATCGCCGGCGTGCGCGCTCATCATTTCCCTTCCTCCTCTACTTCGATCACAAGGTTGCCGAGTCCGTCGACGCGCGCCGCGCAGCCGGGAGGGACGAGTGTGGCCGCGGTGTACTCGGTGATCATCGCCGGACCCTGGACCGCGTTGCCGGGCGCAAGTTTTTCACGCTTATAGAATCTGGTTGGCCGGAGGCCTGCTTCGAAGTGAACCGGCCGTTCCGCGTACTGCGCTGCGCTGCCGTCGCCGGATTGGAGCGCGCGCGGCTGCGGACAATATGGCTCGCCCGCCGCGCTCATGCGCACGCGCACATTCACAATCTCCACTGCGCGACCGGGGTCCGCAAAGCCGTAGCGCTGCTCGTGCAGACGATGAAAATCGCCGATCGCGCGCGCCGGATTCTGCGGATCGAAAGGTACATTCAGCTCATAGCCCTGCCGCCGGTAGCGCAGATCGAGAGAGTACTCGGCTGCACCCTTCACGGCCTCCGCGGCAAATTCCTCCGCGCCTTCCCGCGCCACCTCTTCAAGAACTTCCGCGAGACTGCCGATCGCTTCACCGGGCACCATCACGGTGCGCGAATAGTCGCGGACGGTGTCGGCAAGCAGAATGCCCACGGCCGAGAGCGCCCCGGGGAGCGCGGGAACGAGCACGCGGGGGATACGCAGCGCGCGCGCCAAGGCGCAGGCGTGCAGCGGCCCTCCACCGCCGAAAGCAACCAGGGTGAAATCGCGCGGGTCGTAGCCGCGCTCGACGGAGATGACGCGAATCGCCTTCTCCATCTGCGTCTCGATCACGCGCAGAATGCCCGCCGCGAACTCCTCCGCGTTGGCGAGTGCGCCCTTCTGCTCATGCATCAGGCGCTCGGCGCGCTCGCGGTCGAGATGCATGCCGCCGCCGAGAAAGCTCTCGGCATCGAGCCGGCCCAGCAGCAGATTCGCATCCGTCACCGTGGCCCGCGCGCCGCGCCCGAAACAGATCGGCCCGGGATCGGCGCCCGCTGACTCCGGCCCCACGCGCAGCATGCCGCCCGCGTCGAATCTGGCAAGAGAGCCGCCGCCCGCGCCCGCGGTGTGAATGTCGAGCATGGGCACGCCGAGGGGGACGCCGGCCACCATCGATTCGCGCGTGCGCTCCGCGCCTTTGGCGGCGTCGCGCGCCAGAAAGACGTCGGTCGAAGTCCCGCCCATGTCGAAGCCGATGATGCGTTCGATGCCCACCCACTCGGCCACGCGGCACGCGCCTACCACCCCGCCCGCCGGCCCGGAAAGCACAGTGCGCACCGGCTCGCGCGCCGCCGCCCGCGCGGGAATGATCCCGCCCGACGACTGCATCACCTGGACGCGCCCACGGGTGTGGTTCTTCGCAACCCGCTCTTGCAATCTCTCCAGATACCGCGACATGCGCGGAGCGAGATACGCGTTCACCACGGTTGTCGAGGCGCGCTCGTACTCGCGAAACTCGGGCAGAATGCGGTGCGAGGCCGAGACGGGAATGCCCAGCGCGCGCAGGGCCCGCTCCACGCGCTGCTCGGTCTCCGGCCGGGCAAAGGAAAACAAGAGCGAGACGGCCGCGGATTCCGCGCCGCTCAAGCGCACCGCTTCGGCCAGCACACTCAGCTCCTCCGCGCTCGGCGCGCGCAGCACTTCGCCTTCGGCGCTCACGCGCTCCGGCACGCCGAAGCGCAGCTCGCGCGGGACCAGGCAGACAGGCGCGGGCGCAAACCAGTCGTAGAGCTTTTCGCGCGCCTGGCGGCCGATGGCGACGGTGTCTTCAAAACCCTCCGTGGTCACGAACGCAACCCGCGCGCCGGTGCGCTCGAGCATGGCGTTGGTGCCCACCGTCGTGCCGTGGCGCAGCTCGAGGTCCTCAACAGGTTCGTGGGACGCGCCCAGCGCGCGCACGCCTTCGAGCACGGCTTGCGCGGGATCGGCGGGCGTGGAAAAAATCTTCTTGACGCGCAGCGCGCCGTTCTCGAGGCAAACGCAATCGGTAAACGTGCCGCCGGTGTCGATGGCGATGCGCAAGGTCTTTCACCAAACAGCAGCAAGTAGCCGGTAATACGTGGGCAGCTTCAAAATCGGTGGCTGACACACCCGATCCAGGTTGACAACGAAGAACGAGGATGCGATCAACGCGATGGTAAAAATCAGCCGCAGCTTTCGGCGGCCCTCTTTCAGCAGCAAGCAGCCAAAGACGCACATGGCTATTGAGACAACAAAGGGCCAGTAAAACGCTGCCGCGAAAAGGAGCCGCGACCGAACCGACAGGCCGATGGTCTCGTCGATTCCCCAGAAAACCAAACCGGAGACAATCTCCCAAGGTACGTTGAGCAGTCTGACGCCGCCAGGGAGGGGACAATAGGGGAGAAAAACCCCGAGGAAGAGCGGCCAGAGACAGAACCACAAGGGAAATAGCAATCTCCGCATCTCGATTCCCTCAAAGACCCAGTTGGTTTTCCGGATCGGGCCGGTTGGTTCGTCTTCAGCTCAGAAACTCCGCAATCGCCGTGACCACGGTCTCCTGCTCGTCCTCGCGCAGCTCGGGGAAGATGGGCAGCGCGAGCACCTCGCGCGCGGCGCGCTCGGCCTCGGGAAAATCGCCCTCCTTGTAGCCCAGCTCCTTGAGCGCCTGCTGCAAATGCAGCGGCAGGGGATAAAAGATCTCCGAGCCGATTTGCCTCTCAGAAAGAAAGTCCTTCAGCACGTCTCGCCGGCGCACGCGGATCACATACTGGTGCCAGACGTGCCTGGTTCCCGGCGCCTCCTGCGGCAAGACCACACCATGCTGCGGATAGGGGCCCGGATCGGCCAATCCCGCCTGCGCAAACAGGGCGTGGTAGCGGCGGGCGAGCCTGCGCCGCGCCTCGTTCCATCCCTCCACATACTTGAGCTTCACCAGCAGGATGGCCGCCTGCAGTCCGTCCATGCGCGCGTTCCAGCCCAGCTCCTCGTGGGAATAGCGCCGGCGCATGCCGTGCTGGCGCAGGGCGTGTATGCGCTCGGCAGCGGCATCGGAGTGGGTGGTCACCATGCCCGCCTCGCCCGCGGCGCTCAGGTTCTTGGTGGGATAAAAACTGAAAGCCGCGGCATCGCCCAGGCACCCGGCTTTCACGCCTGCGCACTCCGCGCCCCAGGCCTGCGCGGCGTCCTCGATCAGCACCAGCCCGCGCTCCCGGCCGATGCGGGCGAACGCGCCCCACTCCACTGGTCCGCCGTAGAGGTGCACGGGCAGAATCGCCCGCACCCGGCTCTCTTCGAATTTATGCAGGCGTGCCTCCACGGCGGCCGGCGAAAGATTAAAGCTCGCCGGGTCGATATCGGCCAGCACCGGCGTGGCCCCGGCGCGCAGAATGG
The DNA here is from genome assembly GCA_030040175.1 of Acidobacteriaceae bacterium. Taxonomy (GTDB): domain Bacteria; phylum Acidobacteriota; class Terriglobia; order Terriglobales; family Acidobacteriaceae; genus Telmatobacter. The sequence continues at coordinate 5,135 of JASHUF010000335.1, read as the reverse complement.
CGCTCACGGACGCGAAAAAACTGAAGGGCGTGGTGAGGACCGCATCTCCCGGGCCAATCCCCGCGCCGGCAAGCGCGAGCCACAAGGCGTCAGTCCCCGAAGAGCAACCGATGGCGTGCGTGGCGCCGAGATGGCGCTGGGCTGCCCGCTCAAACTCCGCAACCTGCTCCCCAAGAATGAATTGCTGCGTCTCAAGCACACGCCCCAGGGCGGCCAGCAGCTCCTCGTGGAGCCCCTGATACTGGCGCTCAAGGTCGAGCATGGGAACGGGCCGGACAATGGAATTGCCGGCGGGGAAATTGGGTGCGGGATGGGGTGCAGAGCGCGGACTGACGGCCTTTTGCACGCATCTATTCTAGTGTGGCGTCCCAGAAGTTCGTGTCATAATTCGGGGCCGGGAAAAGCAGATCCTTCCACTCACCACCCCCGAACGCGGCCCCAAACAGCAAAGAACGCTCTTCGCGTGACCCCGCAAAGCGTTGGGGGCGCGCGTTCGCCCAGGATGACAGCGGAATTTATGTTGCGAACTTCAGGGACAGGACACCAGCCGCGGTTTTGGACCCTTTCCCGAGGCCCATGCCGGCGGAGAAAGGCTGAAGGCAGAACGCTTTCGGGCCCAGTGGCCGATACGGGAGGAGGCCGGTCGCGCCCGGCTGAAAGCAGGGCTCGGACAGGAGTTTGCGCGGCGGCGGAGTTGAAAAGGATCGCAATCCCCTATATCTTGGTCACATTGCGGGATCTTAGGGCGCCGGGGGTTCCGGGGCCCTCTCCGCGGACTTGTATTTTCACCCAAGCGCAGTTGCAATGAATCCAAAAAAAGAAAGCAGGAGATCGGCAAAATGGAGAACAAGCCGGCACAAAACATTCAGGACACTTTTCTGAACACGGTCCGGAAGGACAAGACTCCGATCACCATTTATCTGGTCAGCGGAGTGAAACTGACGGGAAGAATCCGGTCCTTCGACAAGTATTCCGTGCTGCTTGAAAACAACAGCCAGGAACAGCTGATTTTCAAGCACGCTATTTCGACCGTGGTCAGCAACCGGAGCGTCATGCACAGCGAGCATCGTCCGGCTGCTGTGACAACCGGGATGGGACCGACGCCCGTAGCGGTGCCCTCCGTCTCCCAAACAGCGGAGCAACGGTAGCCAACTGGGACGTCCTCGCTTGACAGGCAGGGGCTTGACGGGCGCGGGAATGACAGATCCTCGATGGCCAGGCGAGGAGCAGAGAGCCGGCTCAACCGGAGGCGAGCGTGTGCGCGCCACGGCGAAGCGTCTCCGCTCTGAACGCGGCGCGGAGCGGGCTGTTCTGGTAGGCGTCGAGTTCGGCCGAAGCCGCGGCGCCGCTGCCGGTGAGTCGTGGCCGGAATCGGCTTCCCAGGGCGCTTCGGTCGCGCAGCCAAACAGGACAAGCAATCATGCGAGCCGGCCGGCACTTCAGCGCGGCGCAGCAGGCCCAAGAAATTCCGGGCCTGTTCTCACGCCGGAAGAATCTCTGGCCGAATTCCGCGAGCTGACTCTGAGCGCGGGCGGCCGGGTGGCGGCCGAGCTCATGCAGCGGCGTCCCAGGCCCGACCCGGCTACGCTCATCGGTTCGGGAAAGGTGGAAGAGATCGCCGGCGTGGCCGCTTCCACTGAGGCCGATCTCGTCCTCTTCGACCACGATCTCTCGCCCACGCAGTTGCGCAACCTTGAGTCGGCGCTTCCCTGCCGCGTTCTCGACCGCACCCAGCTCATCCTTGACATCTTCGCCCGCCACGCGCGCACGCGGGAAGGCCAGCTGCAGGTGGAGCTGGCGCAGCTCCAGTACCTGCTCCCGCGCCTCACCGGGCGCGGCAAGGCCATGAGCCAGCTCGGCGGCGGCATCGGCACCCGCGGACCCGGCGAAACCCAGCTCGAGACCGACCGCCGGCGCATTCAGCGCCGCATCGATCAGCTCAAGCTCGACCTCGAAGCCGTGCGCCGCGTGCGCAAGCAGCAGCGCCAGCGCCGCGAGGCAGTGCCCGTACCCACCGTCGCCCTGGTCGGCTACACCAACGCGGGCAAAAGCACGCTTTTCAACACGCTCACGGGCGCGCAGGTCTTCTCCTCCGCGCGCATGTTCGCCACGCTCGATCCGAAATTGCGTGCGATCGAATTGCCCAGCCGGCGCAAGGTGCTGCTCTCGGATACGGTTGGCTTTATCCGCAATCTGCCGCACACCCTGGTCACCAGCTTCCGCGCCACGCTCGAAGAGGTGGCGCAGGCTGAAGTGCTGCTCCATGTCCGCGACGCCTCCTCGAGCTACGGCGAGGAGCAGAAGGCGCAGGTGGAAAGGGTCCTGGGCGAGCTCGATTCGCTGGCCAAGCCGCGCATCGAGGTACTCAACAAGATCGACCTGCTGCCGGATAAGGAGCGCGCGGCGCTGCTTGCCCGGACCAACACTGGTCCAAAAGCCGAGAGCACGGCGGTGCCGCTCTCCGCGCTCACCGGCGAAGGCACGCAGGCTTTGCTCGAAGCCCTCGACCGCGCCCTCTACTCCGATCCCGTGATCGAAGCCGAACTGCGCGTGCCCCAGCAGGAAGGCGCCGCGCTGGCGGCCATCGACGCCGGCATGCTCGTCCACGCGCGCAGGTACGAAGGCAACCTGGTGCACCTCACCGTCAGCGGCCCGGCCTCGCTGGTGGGGCGCATGCGGAGGTTTCGCGTGCGCGGTACGTAAGTTGTGTGCGGCGCTGCTCCTGCGCGTCTAAGTTTTTGCGGAAGGAGAGGCAGGCCGCGCGCACGGAGGTACCTAAAGCCTCATCCCTCGATTCACCATTTTTTTGCACAACACTCGATATTCTGAAATGTTCCCGCCGCCCAGGCTGTCCCGGCGGCGGCCGGCAGGAGGTCTGATGAAATCGCTCCCCGCGGTTCCAGCCATCACCACCCTCTCCAGCCGCGAAATCTACCGCAACCGCTGGATGCGCTTGCACGAGGACGCGATTCTGCGCTCGAACGGCGAGAAGGGCATCTACGGGGTGGTGGAGAAGCATGACGCCGCCATCATTCTTCCCATAGAAGACGGCCGCGTGTGGCTGGTGGAGCAGTACCGCTACACCATCGGCCAGCGCGCCCTCGAGCTGCCGCAGGGCGGCTGGGAGATGGAAATCGAGCATCCCGAGGAGCTGGCCCGCGGCGAGCTGCGCGAAGAGACCGGCATGGACGCGGCCGGGATGCGCAACCTGGGCATGCTCTGGATCGCCTACGGCTTCACCCGGCAGAAGCAGCACGTCTTTCTCGCCACCGGCCTGACGCCTGCGGAGAAAACACCCGACGCCGAAGAGCACGACCTCACCGTGCACTCCGTGACCGTGGAGGAGTTCGAGCAACTCATGCTCGACGGAACCATCCGCGACGGCTGCACCGTGGCCGCGTGGGGACTCTACCGGATGTGGAAGGCGCGGCAGGGCGCCGCGTGAGCTCCTGCTCAGGCGCTCTCCTTCTCCGCCTCAAAAGGAACCATTGTTCCATGAATCCATCGTCTGTGACATAATCATGTCATGGCAGTGCGAACCACCGTGGACATCCCCGAGCCTCTCCACGACCGGCTGCGGCACCGGGCGCAAAGCTCCGGGGTCTCCATCCGCAACCTGATCGTGCGTGCTCTGGAACAGACCTATGACGGCCCGCCTAAGGGAGATCCGGTCACGGGTCCGCTCATCCGGGCAAAGGGCAAGAGGGGGCCGCGGTTCCCGAAGGACGAGAACCCGCATGACCTTGTTTTTTCCTGACCTGAATGTGTGGCTCGCGCTCTCCGACAGCGGCCACGCGCATAGCCGGGATGCCTGGAGATGGATGGAGAGCCTTCCCGGCGATGCAAGGCTGGTGTTCTCGCGCTACACGCAGGTGGGGCTGCTTCGGCTCCTGGTCACGCCATCGGTGATGGGGAGCGCCGCGCTGACTGTGGGCAAGGCATGGGGCGTCTTCGACCGGTGGCTCAAAGATCCGCGGGTCGAATTGTATCCCGAGCCGCGGGACGCCGATGCGCGTTTTCGCCGGGCGACCGCTGCTTTCGCCGCGCAGAGGGCCGCAAAGGCCGTCGGCGACTGCTGGCTGCTTGCCTTCGCGTCGGCGATCGGCGCGCAGCTTGTCACTTTCGACCGGGCCTTGGGCGACCTTTGCCGGAAGCAGGGGCATGCCGCCGTCATGCCGGCTTGAAGCACTTCCCAGGACTGAAGTCCTGGGCAATTTTCCGGGCGTCCCTCCGGGACGCATTACGGCCGGTGTGCTTCGGGGGCTGAAGCCCGTCTTCATAATGCGTCCCTTATGGCCCGGCTCGAGTCACTCCATCGCGCAAAAATCGCTCGGTGGGGACCCCGACAAGCCGTGCCCTGGTTACAAAGCTCGCTTCGGCTGAGTTCTTCAGCGATCTCAGGCCCGCTTGTCGAGCGGCACCCACGGCGTGGGGTACGCGGGGCCGATGTATTCGGCGCGGGGGCGGATCAGCCGGTTGTCGTTCAGTTGCTCGATCACGTGCGCGGCCCAGCCGGCGATGCGGCTCACGGCAAAGATGGGCGTGTAGAGATCGATGTCGATGCCCAGCGTGGCGTAGGTGGAAGCAGAGTAAAAGTCCACGTTGGCGTTGAGCTTTTTGTCTTTGTTGACGTAGAGCTCGATGGCGCGGGACATCTCGTACCACTTGGGCTGGCCGGCATCCTTGCCCAGTTGCTCGCTCATGCGGCGGAGGTGGGTGGCGCGCGGGTCCTCGGTGCGGTAAACGCGATGGCCGAAACCGGAGATTTTCTGTTTGGCGGCCAGCATGCCTTTGACGTATTCGATAGGATCGGCGCCCAGCTTGTCGATGGTGAGCAACAGGCGCATCACGCCTTCGTTGGCGCCGCCGTGCAGCGGCCCTTTGAGCGCGCCGAGGGCGCCGGTGATCGAGGAATGAATGTCGGCCAGCGTGGCGGCGATGACGCGGGCGGCAAAGGTGGAGGCGTTGAACTCGTGCTCGGCGTGCAGCACCAGCGACATGTCCATCGTCCTGACGGCGGTTTCCGAAGGCTTGACGCCGTTCAGCATCCACAAAAAATTGGCGGCGTGAGAGAGCGAGCGGTCCGGCGGAACAATCTCCTTGCCCTTGCGCAGCCGGTCGTAGATGGCCACGAT
>JASHUF010000334.1 GCA_030040175.1 Acidobacteriaceae bacterium | reverse complement strand
AGGTGCTGGCTACGCTCGATTCCGCGCTGGCTACCGAGACTCCCTCGGCGCGCGAGCAGATCGTCAATCTGCGCAAAGACGCTTCGTTGAGCAGCATTCCCTGGCTCAACGCCAAGCTGCTGCGTTTCCAGCTTGCGCCCTATCTGCACGGGCTTTTGAAGCAGGCCAATGTGAGCTGGAGCGCGGGCCGCCTGCTGGTGGTAACGGCAGCCTGTTTCGCCATTCCCGCTTTCGGCGTTTACAACCAGTTCGGCACCACCTGGGGAGCGCTGGCCGCCGGACTGGTGGTGGCCATGGCGCCCTTCGGCTGGATCGTTTTCATGCGCAACCGGCGCTTCGACCTGTTCCAGCAGGGGCTGCCCGAGGCTCTGGATCTGATGGTGAGCGCGCTGCGCGCCGGCCACAGCCTGATCGCGGCCATGGGCCTGGTGGCGCGCGAGTGCGCCGATCCGGTGGGCGGCGAATTCCGCGCCTGCTTCGACGAGCAGAACTACGGCCTGGAGCTGAAGGCCGCGCTCGACAACATGCTGCAACGCGTTCCCCTGCAGGACCTGAAGATCACCTGCACGGCGATCATGATCCAGAAAGAGAGCGGCGGCAACCTGGCCGAAGTGCTGGACAAGACCGCGCACGTGATCCGCGAGCGCTTCCGTTTGAAGCGCGAAGTGAAGGTGCACACCGCCCAGGGGCGGTTGACGGGCTGGATCTTGAGCCTGCTCCCGGTGGCCCTGGGCACGGCACTCTATTTCGTCAATCCCGGCATGATGAGCGTGCTTTGGCATCGGCCCATCGGGATCAAGTTGATCTGGACGGCAGTCGGTATGACGATTCTGGGGGGATTAGTGATCCGCCACATCGTCAACCTGGACATGTAAAGGCGAACCCATGATTGTTCTTTTCACGTTCGGCGTCATCTTCCTGCTCTTCGCGAGCGGCGGCCTGCTGCTGTTTTACCGCGAGGCCATGCTCAAGAGAATTTCGGAAGCGATCGACCCGAAGACGGCCAAGCCGAAGGGGCGCTCGGTACTCGAATCGATTCAGCAAACCGGCTCCTCGCTGGGCGGCCTGGTGGAACACTTCGAGCATGTCCTGCCCCGGAGCCAGGCCGAGGTATCGGTGGTGTCGCAGCGGCTGATCCGCGCCGGCAACCGCAATGAATCGGCGGTGAAGGTTTTCTACGGCATGAAGGTGGTGGCCCCGGTTCTGCTGTGCATCATTGCCGTGGTTTCGGGATTGCCGCACGTGTTGAGTCCGTTTTTTGTGTACGCGACGGCGCTGGGGCTGGGATTCCTGGGCCCGGATTTCTGGCTGGGACGGCAGATTACCAAGCGGCAGAAGGCCATCGAGAAGGGACTTCCCGATGTGCTCGATCTGCTGGTGATCTGCATTGAAGCCGGGCTGAGCCTGGACCAGGCCACGGCGCGCACGGCCGAAGAGCTGAACAAGGCGCAACCGGAGCTCTGCGACGAACTGACCGTGGTGGTGCTGGAGCAGCGCGCGGGCAGGCCGCGAGCCGAAGCCTGGAAGCATCTTGCGGAGCGGACCGGCGTGGAGAGCCTGCGCAACATGGTTTCGATGCTGGTACAGTCGGAGCAGCTGGGAACCAGCATCGCCAAGACGCTGCGCATTCACGCCGATACGCTGCGCACGCAGCGGGTGCAGGCCATCGAGGAGCAGGCGGCGAAAACCTCGGTCAAGCTGGTTTTTCCTCTCGTGTTTTTTATTTTCCCGGCGCTGTTTCTGGTCGTACTCGGTCCGGCAGTGCTGATCATGATCGATTCATTCAAAGCGCTTACGAACCAATAAGGGGAAGGAGGAGACGCATGGATAGTACGACGATTGTCCGGATTGTTGCCGGCGCGCTGTTTTTGATCGTATTAGTGCTTCTGATTCAGCGGCGCCGTACCCGGGTGAAGTAGGTGAACAGTTCGGAGAATCCCGCAGCCCCGGGCGAACAGGAACAAGCGCCACGGGGCGGTATCGCAGGCGTGAATCAAAAAACCGGCTTTTCGACCCGCCGGGCATGGTTTTGACGGGCTCAGACAACAAAAAAAAGGAAGGAAGGGTTTATGGACACAACAACGATGATCCGGGCGGCTGCCGGCGTCTTGTTTCTCCTGATTTTGGTGCTTTTGGTTCAGCGCCGCCGTACGCGTGTGAAGTAAGGCGTAGCGCGGGAGGAGAAGGGCGGCGCCGTTTCCTGGACGACGCCACCGCAGGCTGTAAGTCCAGCCGACCGAGAGGCTCCGAAGGCAGGCGGTTCCTGCCTGGAGGGGGCTTTCGGCAGCGGGAAAGGTGGAGTGTATTCTTTCGTTCCCCAGAGCGGGGAGAACTATCCAGGAAGGATTGGTTTCCATGCACGGGACGCAAGAGGCAGAGAAGATCTACGAAAAACTGGGAGCGGACGGGGAAATGGATACGCTGCTGCCCGGAGGGACTATGGAATCACGGACACATTGCGCCTACAACCAGACCCGCGAATGTTTCCTGGGGCTGGAGGTAACGGCCGCCGACCTGTCTTACGCGGGCATCGTGGAACTGATGGCCACGATGACGCTGAGATCGGGCGAGGGCTTGTGGATCGTGCCCTTCCGCGGCATTCCGGCCACGGGTCTGCCGGCGCCCCTGGATCTGATCTATCTCGACGAGGACTGCCGCGTGATTGACCTGGTGGAGTCGTTTCCCACCTTCCGCGTGAGCTCGTCGAGTCCGCGCGCGGCCAGCGTGCTGGTGCTGCCCGTGCATTCGATTTACTCGTCGCAGACGCAGACCGGGGATCAACTGGTGCTGTGCATCGCCGAGGAGATGGAACAGCGGCTGGAGCGCATCACCGATCCGCGCGGCGATCCCGGCGCCACCGTGCAAAGCGCGGTGCTGCTCAGGGAAAAGCCGCTGTGGAGCGGCGGACCCGGTTTGCTCGAGCTGGAGCAGAAGGCCAAGGAAGAACCCGGCCTTGCCCGGCGCACGCACGAAATGTCTTTGATGCAGCCGGGAGAAGCGCCGCCGCGGCCTCCGCGCACGTGGCTGGAGCGCTGGTGGTCTCCCGATCCCCGCAAAGCGCCGCGGGAGATCGTACCCGGATTGGCAGCCTACTACTGGAATGGCGCTGCGCCGGAAGCGCATGGCATTCGCGACATCAGCTCTTCGGGTCTGTACGTGGTCACGGAGGAGCGGTGGTATCCGGGAACGCTGGTTCTGATGACGCTGCAGAGAACCGATTGCGGAGAAGAGATCGAGGAGCGCTCGATTGCGGTGCAGTCCCGGGCTGTGCGCTGGGGCAACGATGGAGTGGGGTTGAAGTTCGTGCTGCCGGATGAAAAGGATTTGAAGCGCGGGCACAACATGCTCACCG